>NZ_JBJLSE010000003.1:0-91628 GCF_050871845.1 Kineococcus arenarius subsp. arenarius | reverse complement strand
TTTGAGCAAGTCAGAGATCATCCGCTGCCTCAAGCGCTACATCGCCCGTGAGGTCTTCGCCCTTCTGCAGCCGTCTGCAGCCACCGACCCCCTCGCTGCAGCCGCTTGACGAACCATAGGAGCATCCGTCCGCTCGGTCCTGCGGCGCCTGGACGTCCGAGCTCACGTCACCGCCGATCAGGGTCTGGTGCGCACCTTCGGGCGCGTGGTGCCGGCGCTCGTGACCGTCTCACGGCTGCTGGTGATCGCCCGGGTCACCGGGGGCCTCCCCTGCCCCCTGCGCGCCGGCGCTGGGAGGCCTTCCAGGGCATCCGCTCGGGGGCCTTCCTCGCCTCCTCCCCGCTCCTCGCCGCCAGCGTCACCGGCCAGGTGCGGTGAGCCCCGGCTCCGCCCGCGGTTGCGAGGGCCCGGGAACGCCGGTGGGCGGGCCCCCGCGCCGCGGGGACCCGCCCACCGGCGGAGGGAGGGGTGCGGTCAGCGGCGCAGGACCCCGCGGGCGATGCGGTTGCCGACGAACTGACCCACCTGCACGATGACGATGATCGTGGCGACGCTGACGTAGACGATGCCCCAGTCGTAGCGCTGGGAGCCGTACGTGATGGCGTAGTCGCCCAGCCCGCCGCCGCCGACGAGGCCGGCCTGGGCGGTCATGTCGACGATGCCCACGAAGATGAACGTGTACCCCAGCACGAGCGGGCCGAGGCCCTCGGGGACGACGACGCCGAAGAGGATCCGCAGCCGGGAGGCGCCGGCCGCGCGGGCGGCCTCCACCACACCGGGTTCCACCCCGACGAGGCTCTGCTCGACGATGCGGGAGACCGCGAACGCCGCGGCCAGCGCGATGGCGAACGTCACCGCCCCGGTGCCGATGGTGGTGCCGAGCACCGCGATCTGCAACGGGGTGACCGCCGCCAGGAAGATGACGAACGGGATCGGGCGGACGATGTTCACCACGACACCCAGGACGCCGAACACGACCCGGTTGCCCAGCAGGTGCCCGGGGCGGGTCGCGTACAGGGCGATCCCGAGCGCCAGCCCGAGGACGCCGGAGGCGACCATCGAGACCAGCGCCATGAACAGCGTCTCCCCGATGGAACCGACGTAGACGTCGAGCGTGCTGAGGAAACCCTCCACGTCAGACCTCCTCCTCGGCGCGCACGCCGGCCCCGCGCAGCGCGGCGAGCGCTGCGTCCACGGCGCTGTCGGGACCGGTGGCCTCGTAGGTGAGGGAACCGATGCGCCGCTCGCGCAGCTCCCCCACCCCGCCGTGCACGAGCTCGGTGCGGACCCCGGCGGTGGCGAACGCGTCGTCGATCCGCTTCTGCAGGCCGACCTCGTCGGTGACCTGCACCGTGACCAGGCGCCCGGGGTGGTGCTCGCGCAGCCGCACCAGCTGCTCGCGGGTGGGCCGGTCGTGCAGGACGCTGCGCACGAACCGCTGCGCCGGCGCGGTCTGCGGGGCGGAGAACACGTCGTAGACGTCGCCCACCTCGACGACGCGGCCGGCCTCCATGACCGCGACCCGGTCGGCGATCTGCCGCACGGCGTCCATCTCGTGCGTGATGACGACGATCGTCACGCCGAGCTCGCGGTTGACCCGCCGCAGCAGCGAGAGGACCTCGGTGGTGGTCTCCGGGTCCAGGGCGCTGGTGGCCTCGTCGGCCAGCAGCAGCGGCGGGTTCGTCGCCAGCGCGCGGGCGATGCCGACGCGCTGCTTCTGCCCGCCGGAGAGCTGCTCGGGGTGGGCGTGGGCGCGGTCCAGCAGCCCGACGAAGTCCAGCAGCTCGGCGACCCGTGCGTCGCGCCGCTCCCGGGGGACGCCGGCCACCTTCAGCGGGTAGGCGACGTTCCCGGCGACGGTGCGGGAGCGGAACAGGTTGAACTGCTGGAAGATCATGCCGATCTCCCGGCGGGCGGCCCGCAGGTCCTTCTCGGGCAGGCGCGTCAGCTCCCGCCCGGCGACGGTGACCGTCCCGGAGGTGGGTGCCTCCAGGGCGTTCACCAGCCGCACGAGCGTGGACTTGCCGGCCCCGGAGTACCCGATGACGGCGATGACCTCGCCGGCGTGCACGTCCAGGCTGACGTCGTCGACGGCGGTGACGACCCCGCCGCCGCGCTCGTACCGCTTGGTGACGCCCTGCAGGCGCACGATGGGGTCGGCCATCTCAGCCCTGCGCCGCCCGCGCGTCCTCCTCGACGTCCGCCAGCTGCTCCTGCAGGGTGGCGGGGTCGACGTCGCGCACGACGGCCTGCGGGTAGCTCTGCACGAACTCCTCCAGCACCGCGGGGTCGTGGATGAGCTGGGCGAGGTCCAGGTACGTCTGGTTGCCGGTGTCCTCGGCGCGGGAGACGAAGAGGTTCACGTACGGCACCGCGGACTCGCTCTCGGGGTCGTCCTGGTGGACGACGTCCTCGACGGGCAGCCCGGCGCTGGTGGCGTAGTTGTTGTTCACGACGGCGCCGACCACGGAACCGTTCTGCAGCGCACCGGCGGTCTGCGAGGCGTCCAGCGGGACGACCTCGACCTTCGCCTCCTGCACGTCCGCGACGGTGGAGAACGCCGAGCCGCCGTCGGCGAGGGTCAGCAGGCCCGCGTCCTGCAGCACGAGCAGCGCGCGCGCCTCGTTGATGGCGTCGTCCGGGATGGCGACCTTCGCGCCCTGCGGGAACTGCGAGGGGTCCTCGTACTGGGTGGAGTACAGCGGCAGCGGGTAGACGGCGGTGGAGCCGATCGGCTGCAGGTCGTCGTCGGCGGTGACGTTGTAGTCCGCCAGGTACTGGGTGTGCTGGAACTGGTTGAGGTCGACCTCGCCCTGGCTCAGCGCCGGGTTCGGCAGGCTGTAGTCGGAGAAGTTCACCAGTTCCACGTCGACGCCGAGGCGCTCGCTCGCGAGGTCGACGTAGGTGTTCCAGTACGGCTCGGCCTGGTCGGTGACGCCGATGCGCACGGTCTGCGTCTCGCCGGCCGCCGTGGTGGTGGTGTCGTCGTCGCCGGTGTTCCGCACGACGAGCACCACGATGATCGCGATGATCGCCAGGGCGGCGGCGCCGATGACGAGCGGCGCCTTGCTGCGGCCGGGCTTGTCGGGCAGGGAAGGAGGGGTGGCGGCGCTGGACAACTCGGGGCTCCTCGTGGGGTGGTGCGGGGTTCGGGTCCCCCGGCGCCGGGTCCGGCGGCGCGGGGGTCGGCAGGGGCGGGCGGTCAGCCGCCGGTGGCGGCGCCGCCCCGCGGACACGAGGGGGGCGTGGCGCGCGGGCTCACGACGGGTCGCCTCCTGATCGGCCAGGCCGGTCCGGCGCTGCTGCGACGGCACGGCCACACGCTTGCGGGGCGCACCGCCCCGCCGGGCTTTCACCTGGAGCACCCCACCGCGGACGAGGGTTGCCGGTCAGCAAGCCAGGGCTTGTCGCTGACGCTCGATGCCGTCGGGAATCGTAACGACGGGCCCGAGGGAGCGTCAAAACGCGGCGGGGCGCCCGGGGGCGGCCGCGCCCGGCGCCCGCACCGGCGCGCCCGCCGCCGCTTGTCGCGAGTAGGTTGCAACAAGCCCGCCCGCCGTCCCGCGCCCGCAGGAGGTCCCCGTGCCGTCAGCCGGCGCCCCGCCCCGGCGGCGCCCCGCCCCGCCCCCCCCTCCCCCCGCCCCGCGCGGGCGGCGGGCCCGGGCCCGCCGCAGCGCCCTGGTGCTGCTGGCGCTGGGCGCCCTGACCGGCCTCGCGGCGCTGCTCGGCGCGGTCGTGGGCGCCGTCGCGATCTCCCCGGCCGACGTGCTGCGCGTGGCCGGCCACCACCTCGTGGGCGTCCCGGCCCGGGTGACGTGGGACCCGGTCGTCGACGCCGTGGTGCACGACGTGCGCCTGCCCCGGGTCCTGCTGGGCCTGGCCGTCGGCGCCGGGCTGGCGGTGTGCGGGACGGCGCTGCAGGCGATGGTGCGCAACCCGCTGGCCGACCCGCAGCTGCTGGGCGTCAGCTCCGGCGCCTCCACGGGTGCCGCGGCGGCGCTGCTGCTGGGGGCCGGCGCCGGCTGGGGCGAGCACGCCCTGGCCGGCAGCGCGTTCACCGGCGCCCTGGCGGCCTCGGTCCTGGTGTACGCCGTCGCCCGCGGCGCCGGGCAGGTCACCTCGGCGCGGCTGCTGCTGGCGGGCGTCGCCGTCGGCTACGCGCTGCACGCGGCCACGAGCTTCCTCGTCTTCGCCTCCGGCTCCGCCGAGGGGGCCCGCTCGGTGACGTTCTGGCTGCTGGGCTCGCTGGGCCTGGCCACCCGGGGCGCGGCGCTGGGGACCGTGCTGGTGGTGGTCACCGCGACCGTGGCGGCCCTGACGGCGTGGGGGCCGCGGCTGGACGCCCTGGCCCTGGGCGACGAGACCGCGCGCGGCCTGGGGGTCTCCCCCGCCGCGTTCCGCACGCTCCTGCTGGCCGTGGTGTCGCTGTGCGTGGGGGTGCTCGTGGCCGCCTCGGGGACGATCGGCTTCGTGGGCCTGGTGGTGCCGCACGTGGCGCGGCGCCTGGTCGGCGGGGCGCACCGCTGGTCGGTGCCGGCCGCGGCGCTGCTGGGCGCGGCGTTCCTGGTGGCGGCCGACCTGCTGGCCCGCACCGTGCTGGCGCCGCAGGAGCTGCCCATCGGCATCGTCACCGCGCTGGCCGGCTGCCCGTTCCTGCTGTGGCTGGTGCGCGGCACCCGCACCGGCGCCTGATCCGTCCCGTGGAGGTCCCGTTGGACAACCCCCGCCCCACCCGGCGCGCGACCCTGATCGCGGCGGCCTGCGCCCTGCTGAGCGCCGGCTGCGGCAGCACCGGCAGCAGCGGCGCCGGTCCCGCGGGCGACCGGCTCGAACTGGTGAACTGCGGGCAGCCGGTGGTGCTGCGCACCCCGCCCGAGCGGGTGGTGCTGCTCAAGAGCGCCGCCGTGCCGTACCTGCACGAGCTGGGCGTCCTGGACCGCGTCGTCGCCCGCGCCGGGCTGTACCCGCAGGAGTACTACGACGAGGCGACGCGGCGCGAGCTGGACGCCGTGCCGCTGCTGACCGACCGCACCGACACCAGCGGGCACCTGCGCATCTCCCGCGAGGTCGTCCTGGCCCAGCGCCCGGACCTGGTGCTGGGCGAGGTCGACGGCCTGGACCGCGCGTCGCTGGCGGCCTCCGGGATCGCGCTGCTGGAGGAACCGGCGCTGTGCACGAGCGGCGACGGCGATCCCGGGTTCGACACCGTCTACGAGCAGGTGGAGCTGTACGGGCGCGTGTTCGAGCGCCCGGAACGGGCCGCGGAGGTCGCCGGGCGGCTGCGTGAGCGCGTCGAGGCGGTCCGTGAGCGGGTGGCGGCGGCCGGCGCGCCGCCGCGCACGGCTGCGGTGCTCTACCCGACGGTCGGCGGCGGCGTCACCTACGCCTACGGCGCGGCCAGCACGGCCACGCCGCAGCTGGAGGCCGCCGGGCTGCGCAACGTGTTCGCGGACGTGGCCGACCGGGTGTTCGAGGTGACGCCCGAGGAGCTGCTGGCCCGCGACCCGCAGGTGCTGGTGCTGCTGCACAGCGACGGCACCCCGGAGCGGGTGCGCGAGGCGGTGACGAGCCTGCCGGGGGCGGACGGCCTGACCGCGGTGCGCGAGGGCGACGTGCTGGTGCAGCTGTTCAACTTCACCGAGCCGGCGACCCCGCTGGCCGTGGACGGCCTGGAGCGCATCGTCGACGCCTTCGGCCCCGCCGCCGCGAGCGGCACCGCTGCGGGAGCCTCGTGATCCGCGCCCGCGGCGTGCGCTTCGCCCACCGGGGCCGCCCGCCGGTGCTGCACGGCGTGGACTTGACGGCCGCCCCGGGGCGCGTGCTGGGGCTCATCGGCCCCAACGGCGGCGGCAAGACGACGCTGCTGCGGACCCTGCACGGCTCGCTGCGCCCCTCCGCCGGCACCGTGCACGTCGACGGCGACGACGTCGCGACGCTGTCCCCCCGCGAGCTCGCCCGCCGGGTCGCGGTCGTGGCCCAGGACGGCGAGGGGGTGCTGCCGATGCCCGTGGCGGACGTGGTGCTGATGGGGCGCACCCCGCACCGCGGGGCGTTCTCGCGCACCACGGCCGCCGAGGAGGCCACCGCCGCGGCGGCCCTGGAGCGGGTGGGGGCCCTGCACCTCGCGGACCGGCTGATCGGCGACCTGTCCGGGGGCGAGCGCCAGCGCGTCCTCATCGCCCGGGCGCTGACCCAGGAGGCGCCGAACCTGCTGCTGGACGAGCCGACGAACCACCTGGACGTGCGGTACCAGCACGAGGTGCTGGGGCTGCTGCGCGGCCTGGGGCGCACCGTCGTGGTCGTGCTGCACGACCTGAACCTCGCCGCGGCGCACTGCGACGAACTGGTGCTGCTGGACGCCGGCCGCGTCGTCGCCGCCGGGGAACCCGGCGAGGTGCTCACCCCTGCGACGGTGGGCGCCGTGTACGGCGTCCGGGCCCGCCGCGTGGAGGACGAGGACGGCTTCCAGCTCGTGCTGCGGCCGGCGTCAGCGGGCGGGGCCGGTCCGCTCCCCGGCACGCTCGGCGCCCCCGGCGCGCTCGGCCTCAGCGGCGCGCACGGCCAGCACCGGTAGCAGCCACCAGCACAGCGCCACGAGCAGGGCGACGCCGCCACCGGCCACCGCTCCCGCGAGCCGGCCGCCCACGACGTCCACCACGAGCAGGACCCCGCCGGCGACGACGACCCCGACGGCGGCCAGCCCGGCCTTGGCGAAGCGCGTGCCCGCCTCCACCAGGCGCGCCTTGGAGCGGCGGCGGAACAGCGCCCGGTGGTACCCGACGGGTGCCACGAACAGCACGATGGCGATGACGGCCAGCATCAGCACGGCGACGTACACGCTGCGCTGGAAGGTGTCCAGCTCCTCGAAGCGCGACTGGAACGGCAGCGTCATGAGGAAGCCGGCCAGCAGCTGCACCCCGGTCTGCACGACCCGCAGCTCCTGCAGCAGCTCCACCCAGTTGCGGTCCAGCCGTTCCGTGGGGGTCTCGTTGCGCAGCGCGGCGTACGCGTCCTCGACGCCGTTGACCGGGTCGACCGTGCCCACGGGCTTCAGGCCGGTGCGCCGTCGTCGGGGTCGTCGAGCAGGGCGGGTTCCTCGCGCTCGTCGGCGTCGGCCGGTTCGGGCCGCTCGGCGGCCCGGCGCAGCCGCTCCTGCTCGGCGGCGTCCTCGATCGCCTCGACGTCGTCGGGGCGCGGCGCGGTCTGGGGCTGGAAGTCCTCGGCGCTCGTCTCGCTCACGCGCCCCACCTTGCCCCGATCACCGGCCGCCGTCGACCCGGTCGGCCTCCAGGGCCAGCAGCAGCCGCTTGGCGGCGGCGCCGCCGACGTACTCCCCGGTGCCGCCGTCGCTGCGCACGACGCGGTGGCACGGCACCAGCAGCGGCAGCGGGTTGCGGGCGCAGGCGGTGCCCACGGCCCGCACGGCGCGGGGGCTGCCGGCCAGGACGGCGACGCGTGCGTAGGTGGCGGTGCTGCCGTGGGGCAGGGTGCGCAGCGCGCCGAGGACGTCGCGGCGGAAACCGGCGGCCAGGGACAGGTCCAGCGGCAGGTCGAAGTCCCGGCGCCGGCCCTCGAAGTACTCCCCCAGCTCGCGCGCGGCCGCCTCCAGCCGCGCGGGGGCGTGCAGCACCCTCGGGCTCAGCCGCGCCGCGAGCGCCGCCAGCACCGCGTCGTGGTCCTCGCGGTGGAACGCCACCCGCACCACCCCGCGCCCGGTGGCGGCCAGCAGCAGCGGCCCCACGGGCGAGTCCACCGTGCGGTAGGCCACGTCCAGCAGGCCGTCGGCCGCGGCCCGCGCCACCAGGCCGGCCCGCAGCGCGGCCAGGTCCGCGCCCTCGCCCTCGCGCACGGCCTCGATCAGCTCCTCGTCCACCGGTCCCCCTCCTCCGCACCGTGCTCCTGCGCCGCCCACGTCCTGCGCAGCGCGGCGATCCCGTCGGCCGCCGCGCGCCGGGCCGCCGCGGGCGTGCCGCCCACCAGGGCGGCGACCTCGGCGTGCGGCAGCCCGGCGAGGTGGTGGTAGGCCACGCACCGGCGCTGCTTGGGCGGCAGCGCCGCCACGGCGGCCCACAGCCGCGCGTCGCGCACCGGGTCCGGCACCGGTTCCTCCGGCGCGGCGGCGTCGGGCACCCGCCCGGTCGGCACGGGCCGCCGGCGCGCGGCGCGGTGCGCGTCCAGCGCCTTGCGGTGCGCGATCGTCACCAGCCACGCCCGCACGTCGCTGCCCGCCGGCAGGGACGGGTAGGCGCGCAGCGCGGCGAGGAACGTCTCGGACCAGGCGTCGTCGGCGGCGTCGGGGCCGACGACGGCGCGGCAGACCCGCAGCACCACCGCCCCGTGCCGCTGCACGACGGCCTCGAACGGCTCCAGCGGCTCCACCGCGCTCCCCCTCACACCCCGTGGACGCCGCGGGGCGCCCTCGTGTGAGGTCTCCGCCGCGGCCGGCGTGGTCCACCGACGTGACGGCGCGGGCGCCGCTCAGGACGTGACGACGGCTTCGGCCTCGACCTCCACGAGCAGGCTCGGGTCGATGAGGGCGCTGACCTCGACCATCGTGGTGGCGGGCCGGACGTCGGCGAAGAACTCGCCGTGGGCGCGGCCGACCTCCTCCCACCGCGAGATGTCGGTGACCAGCAGGCGGGTGCGCACCACGTCGGACAGCCGCGCGCCGGCCTGCTCCAGCGCCGCCCGCACGCGGCGCAGCGCCTCGCGGGTCTGCGCCGCGGGATCCCCGGCGGTACCGGCGACGGCGCGGCCGTCCGGCCCGGCGGCGGTCGTGCCCGCCACCCACACCTGGGCGCCCACCCGCACGGCGCGCGAGTACCCCACGAGGGGCTCCCACACGGCCCCGGACGACACGAGGACCCGCCCACCCGGCTGCTGCTCGCTCACGCGGGCAGTGTGCCGGACGGGCGGGTCCTCGTGTCGGGGCCCCTGGGGGTCAGGCGGTGAGGTCCACGGGGGCCTCGATCGCCTCGGGCCGCTCGCACGTGGTGCTCAGCTCCACGCTCGTGCGGGTGTCGGCGGCGCGCTGCACGGACTCCATGACGTCCAGGACGTGCAGGGCGACCTCGTCGTTCGCGCGGTGCGGGCGGCCCTCGGCGAGGGAGATCGCCAGGTCGGCCAGGCCGTACCCGCGGCCCGCCCCGGTGTAGCCGGCGCGCACGCCCGCGTCGCGCCAGTTCGCCTCGTGGTCCGCACCCGGACCGGGCGCGGGGGCGCTGGCCGCGGAGTAGACCTCCACGGTGCCGTCGAAGTGGTTCGGGTCCGGCACGGACAGGGAGCCGCCGGTTCCGTGCACCTCGATGCGCGGCAGGCGCGCCGCCCAGGTGTCGAAACTCATCACCAGCGTCGACACGGCGCCGGAGGCGTGCACCAGGACGCCGGCCACGGAGCTGTCGATCGTGACGTCGAAGCTCTCCCCCGCCCGCGGGCCCTGCCCGACGGTGCGGGTGGCGGACGGCCGCCAGGACACGCCGACCACGCGCTCGACGGGCCCGAGGAGCTGCACCAGCGAGGTGATGTAGTACGGGCCCATGTCCAGCAGCGGGCCGCCGCCGGGCTGGTAGTAGAAGTCGGGGAAGTGGTGCCAGCGCTCGTGCCCGGGCGTCGTCATGAACGCGGTGGCCGAGTGCGGCACCCCGATCTCGCCGGCGTCGACGACGGCGCGGGCGGTCTGCACGCCCGTGCCGAGCACGGTGTCGGGGGCGCACCCCACCCGCAGGTCCGCCGCGGCGGCGGCCTCGAGCACCTCGCGCCCCTCGGCGACGTGCATCGCCAGCGGCTTCTCGCCGTACACGTGCTTGCCGGCGGCGATCGCCTGCAGGGCGATGTCGGCGTGCGTGGACGGCAGGGTGAGGTTCAGCACCACGTCGACGTCGTCCGCGGCCAGCAGTTCCGGCAGGGCCAGGACGCGGGCGCCGTCGTGCTCGGCGGCCAGGGCGCCGGCCCGCTCGGTGTTCAGGTCCGACACCGCGGTGACCCGCAGCTGCGGCAGCCGCTGCAGGCACGCGGAGTACTGGGCGCTGATGGTGCCGGCGCCGACGACGCCGACGCGCATCGGCTGGTTCAGCGGGCTGCCCACAGCAGGCCCCTCTCGATGATCGTCTTCACGTTCGGATCGCGCAGCACGTCGACGTTGTGCCCGGGGGTGCTCACGAACATGCGCCCCTTCCCCCACTGCCGGGTCCAGATGGCCGGGGAGGTGACCGGGCGGTTCCACGGGTCCCAGGCGCGCACGGCCTGGGTGGTGGTGGCGAGGACGTCGAGGTAGTCGTCGGCGAGCACCCAGTACTGCTCGGTGACGAGGTCGAAGTCCCCGATCCCCCGCGTGACGGGGTGCTCGGCCGCGGCGGGCAGCATCTCGACGCGGTAGGGCACGTAGTTGTCCGACTGCTCACCGACCCGCTCCTCGGGCGCCTTGCCGGGGTGGCAGGCGAACTGCGCGCCGATGAAGTGCAGGTAGTCGGAGGAGTTGCGGTACGAGTCGGCGATGCCCCCGTGCCACCCGCCGAGGCCGGTGCCGTTCTCGACGGCCGTCATCAGGCCGGCGAGCTCGTCCTTCTCGATGGTGCTCATGGTGTTGCACTGCACCACGAGGTCGACACCCGCCATGTAGTCGCCGTCGGCGTACACCTTCGGCGAGCCCTCGACGCGGACGGTGAAGCCGTTCGCCTCGAGGTGCGGGATGAACAGGTCGGTGGCCTCGACGGGCTGGTGCCCGTCCCAGCCGCCGCGCACGACGAGAGCCTGCCGCTGTGTCACGAGGGAACGTCCTTCCGGTGGTGCATCGGGTGGTGGCGTCCGGCGGTGCGGTGCGTCACTTGCTGAAGCCGGCGGTGAGGCCGGCGATGAGCTGGCGGCGACCGACGACGTAGAGCACGAGGATCGGCAGGGTGCTGAGGACGACGGCGGCCAGGACGGCGGGGATGTTGACGGTGTACTGGCCCTGGAACGTCCACAGCGCCAGCGGCAGGACCCGCAGATCCGGGCTCTGGGTGAGGACCAGCGGGAGCAGGAAGCCGTTCCAGACCTGCAGGGCGTTGTAGATGCTGACGGTGACGATGGCCGGGCGCGTCAGTGGGAACGCCAGGCGCCACATGGTGCCCCACTCGCTGGAGCCGTCCAGGCGCATGGACTCGAACAGCTCGTTCGGCACGTCGCGGATGAAGTTGCTCAGCAGCAGCACCGTCAGCGGGATCGCGAAGGCGATCGACGGCAGGATCAGCGCCAGCAGGGTGTCGTACAGCTCGAGACGGATGATGATCAGGTAGACCGGGATGATCGTCGCCTGCAGCGGGATCGCCAGGCCCATCAGGAAGACGCCGTTGACGGCCTTGAGGAACTTCCCCCCGCCGCCGCGCACGATGGCGAAGGCGGCCATGAAGGACATCAGCACCGCCGGCACCACCGACCCCAGGGTGACGATGACGCTGTTGAGGAAGTACCGGGCGATGTTCGACTCGATGACCTGCTGGTACGCGGCGAAGGTCGGGTTCTGCGGCAGCGCCAGCGGGTTGGTCCGGAAGTACTCGGACTGCTCCTTGAAGCTGGTGATCAGGATCCAGTAGATCGGGACGATGATGATCGCCAGCCAGATCCAGCCGGCCAGCCCGCCGAGGTAGTTGCGCGAGCCGCTCGTGCGGCGCCTGCCGCGGTTGTCACCGTTCGCGCCCGCCGCGGGCTTGGACGTGGAGACCGTGGTGGCCATGCGTCAGGCCCCTTCCAGCTGGCTGCTCTTCGAGTCCTTGCCGCCCAGGCGTTGCAGCAGCAGTGCCAGTGCGAGCCCGACGAGGACGAGGATGACGGCGATCGCGCTGGCCTGTCCCATGAGGCTGGCGCGGAAGCCGCGCAGGTACATGTCCAGGGCGAGCGCGCGGGTGGCGTTGCCCGGACCACCCTGGGTCAGGACGAAGATGAGGTCGAAGAAGGTCAGGGAGCCGACGACCATGAGCGTCGAGGACGTGATGATCGTGTACTTCAACTGCGGGACCGTGATGTGGAAGAACTGCTTCACCCGGCCCGCACCGTCCAGCTGCGCCGCCTCGTACATCGAGACGGGGATCTGCCGGACCCCGCCTTGGTAGATGAGCGAGTGGAACGGCACGAACTGCCAGGAGACGACGAAGATGACGACGCCCAGCGCCAGCCACCGCTGCCCCAGCCAGTCCTGGTTCAGGAACGGCAGGCCCAGGCCGGCGCCGATGCCGAAGTTCGGGTCGAGCAGCGCCTTGTAGACGATCGCGATGGCCGCCGAGCTCAGCAGCAGCGGGACGAAGTACAGCACCGCGAGGACGGCGCGGTAGCGCTGGTTGCCGGCGATGAAGACACCGATGAGCAGGCTGATCGGGGTCTGGAACAGCCACGACAGAGCCATGATGAGGAACGTCACCAGCAGGGCGTTGGGCAGCTCAGGGTCGCGCAGGACCGCGGTCCAGCTGTCCAGCCCCGCGAACCGGAGGTCGCCGATGCCGTTCCAGTCGGTGAAGCTGAGGGCGAAGACGCCCACCAGGGGCACGATCCCGAAGATGGTGAAGAACACCAGGGCCGGCAGCACCAGCCACCACAGCCGGCCGGTGTTCCCGCTGCGCTTCGAGCTGACACGGGCGGGGCCCGCCGCGGCCGGACCGACCGCGACGGTGCCCACGGGGGCGTTGCTCACTGGCCCGCGACCGCGTTCATGTTGTTCGCGAAGGTCTGCGGGTCGATCGAGAGCTGGAACAGCTGCTCGATGTTGGTCAGCAGCTCCTCGGCGGCGGTGGGGCTGATCGCCTGGTCCCAGGACTGCCCGAAGAACGGCGCGTTGCTGGCGATGTCGTAGACGAACGTCAGGAACTCGCCGTCCGGCGCCTCGGCGAGCTGGCTCTCGACGCCCTTGAGGACCGGGACCTCGCCGGCCTCCTGGATGAACGCCGTGGCGATCTCCTCGGTGAGCACGCCGTTGGCGAGGTAGTCGCGGGCGATCTGCTTCTGCTCGTCGGTGGCGTTGGCGGAGATGGAGTAGTACTGCGCCGGGTTGCCGACGGAGCTCGTCCCGTCGCCCTTGCCGCCGGTGACGACGGGGAAGGACTGGAAGCCCAGGTTGCCGCTGCTGACGAAGTCACCGCCGTCGGCCTTGATGGAGCCGTAGCACCAGCTGCCCTGCAGCAGCATGGCGGCGCGGTCGGTGTAGAGCAGTGCCTGGTCGGCGTTCTGGTCGGCGACGACGGAGTTGAAGCCCTCGACGAACCCGCCGGCGCGGACGAGGTCCTGCGCCATGGTGAGGGCCTGCAGGACGTCCGGGTTGGACCAGGCGTCGGGCTGGCTGTTGTTGATGGCGAGGTAGGCGTCCGTGCCACCCACGCGCTGCACGAGGAACTCCAGCCACATCATGGTGGTCCAGCGCGACTGGCCGGCCAGCGAGATGGGGGCGATGCCGGCGTCGTTGAAGACGGGCACCAGCGCCATGAGCTCGTCCCAGGTCGTGGGCGGCTGCGCCCCGACCTGCTCGAACAGCTTGTTGTTGGTGTAGAGGACGACGGGCTGCACGGTCTCGTGCGGCACGGCGTAGATCTTCTCGTCGACGAGGCCGGGGATCCAGGCGGCGTCGAAGAGGCGGTCGCGCACCTCGGGGTTCTCCTCGACCCAGGTGGTGAGGTCCTCGATCTGACCCGCCTCGGCCCAGTCCCGCACGCTGCCGCCGCCCCAGCTGAAGATCAGGGTGGGCGCCTGACCGGCGCCGATGGCGGTGCGGATCTTGGTCTTGTACGCGTCGTTCTGGTAGGCGGTGGCGGCCAGGTCGCCGCTCTCGGAGGTCTCGTTGAACGAGTCCACCGACTGCTGGCGGACCTCCTCCTTGGGGGCGCCCGTCAGGAACCAGATGGTCGCGTCGCCCTCGGCGGCCTGCCCCGGGCCGGAGGACCCGCCGCAGGACGCCAGTGCCGTCGCGGCGACCGGGGTCGCCATGGCCAGGGTCAGGAAGGACCGTCGGGAGGTGCGGTTCTGATCCACTGTGATCTCCGATGCGCCGAGCCGCGTCCCTGCGGCTGCTCTCGAACGGGAGCAGCGGCTGCCACCCCCGGGGGGCCCGGAGGGCCCTCACCTCTCACCCCTGTCGAAACGTTTTCGACAGCGGCGACTGGACGAGACCATAGGCACCACCCAGGAGGGTGGTCAAGCTGTCCACCGCCTTCGACCTCCAACTGTGACCCGAAGGGCTCCCGGCGCCGCGAACGGGCCTAAACTTTTCGATACGACGCTGCACAACCCCATCCAGAGCGTCCCCGCACCGCTACAGTCCCAGCACAGCCAGCCGAGGAGGGTCGCCGTGCTCGAACGCACCGCACGCACCAGGAACGGGCGGCGGCCCACGCTGGCGACCATCGCCCAGTCGGCCGGCGTGTCCATCGCCACCGTCTCCAAGGTGGTCAACGGGCGCGAGGACGTGGCCGCGGACACGCGCGCCCTCGTCGAGGACCTGCTGCGCCGCCACGACTACGCACCCCCCTCGGCCCGCCGCCCCCAGCCCGCGCAGCGCGTCGTGCAGTTCTTCGTGCACGGGGAGCTGAGGGCCTACTCGACCCAGGTCATCGAGGGCGTGCTCAGCGGCGCGGACGAGGCGGAGGTGTCCGTCGCCGTGGGCCGCCTGGTCGACGACCTCTCGCGGGGCCCGTCCGCGCGCTCGTGGGCGCAGGGCCTGGCCGCGCTGGGGCGGTGCGGCGTCATCGTCGTCACCGGCCAGCTGACCGCCGAGCACGTCGACGCGCTGGGGCAGGTGGGGCTGCCGCTGGTGGTCATCGACCCGCTGAACCTGCCGCGGCGCGAGGTCACCAGCGTGGGGTCCACCAACTTCACCGGCGGCATGACCGCCACCCAGCACCTGCTGCAGCTGGGCCACCGCGACGTCGTCTACATCGGCGGCCCGGCCACCTCCTCCTGCAACCGCGCCCGCGAGCACGGCTTCCGGGCGGCCATGGAGGCGGCCGGCCTGCACGTGCCGGCCGAGGCCGCGCTGGACACGGAGAACTTCGCCTACGAGCCCGGCCGGCGCGTCGGGGAGCAGGTGCTGGACCGCGCCCGCCGGCCCACGGCCGTCGTCGCCGGCTGCGACTCCATCGCCCTGGGCGTGATGGAGGCCGCCCGGGTGCGCGGGCTGCGCATCCCCGACGACCTGTCGGTGGTGGGCTTCGACGACACCGAGCTCGCCGAGGTCTCCACCCCCCCGCTGACGACGATCCGCCAGCCGCTGCGGGAGATGGGTCGCGTGGCGCTGAAGACGGTGCTGCGGGTGGCCGCCGGCGAGGACCTGGACTCGCACCACGTGGAGCTCGCCACCGAACTGGTGGTCCGTGCGACCACCGCTCCCCCGCCCGCCTGAGAGCATCGCGGGGTGCAGCTGTTCATCGGCACGTCCGGGTGGAGCTACGACCACTGGCAGGGCCTGCTGTACCCCGAACGGACCCCGGTGCGCGCGCGGCTGGAGCACTACGCCCGGGAGTTCCGGACCGCTGAGCTGAACACGAGCTTCTACCGGTGGCCGCCGCCGGCCACGTTCGCCGGCTGGCGCGAGCGGTTGCCCACCGGGTTCCGCCTGGCGGTGAAGGCCTCTCGGTTCCTCACCCACTACCGCCGGCTGGGCGACCCGCAGGGGTGGGTGGACCGCATGGTCCCGGGCCTGCGCGCGCTCGGCGCGCACGCCGGTCCGCTGCTCGTGCAGCTGCGCGCCGACCAGGCGCGCGACGAGGAACGCCTGGCGGACTTCCTGGCCCGCCTGCCCCCGGGGGTCCCGGTGGCGCTGGAGGCGCGCCACCCCAGCTGGGACACCCCGGGTGTGCACGCGGTGCTGGCGCGCCACGGCGCCGCGTGGTGCGTCGCCGACGGCGAGGGCCTGCCGAGCACGGAGGGGATCCCCGTCGCGTCGGGGTTCGCGTACATCCGCCTGCACGGACCGCGCGGTGCGCCGATGTACGCCTCGCCGTACCCCGAGCAGCAGCTCCGGGACTGGGCGGACCGGATCCGCGCCCTGGACGGGGTGGCGCGGGAGGTGCACGTCTACTTCAACAACGACGTGGGCGGGCACGCGGTGCGCGACGCGCGCGCGTTGCGCTCGCTGCTGGGCGACGTGGCGCACGGGACCGGGGACGCACCGCCGTGACCGGCGTCGCGCTCGGCGTCAGTGACCCCCGCCCAGGTGCCCGGCCAGGCGCTCGTAGCGCTCGGCGCTGGCCTGGTTCAGCCCCACGATCTCGGCGTGCTTGCCCTTGGCCGCGTACTTGGTGGTGATCGCGTCCAGCGCGGCGACGGTGGAGGCGTCCCACACGTGCGCGGCGGAGAGGTCGATGATCACGTCGTGCGGGTCTTCGGCGTAGTCGAACTGGTACACCAGGTCGTTGGAGGAGGCGAAGAACAACGCCCCCTCGACCCGGTAGCGGCGCACCGCCCCGTCCTGCTCCAGCTCACCGGTGACGTCGACCAGGTGCGCCACCCGGCGGGCGAACAGCAGCGCGGCGACCAGCACGCCGACGACGACGCCGATGGCCAGGTTGTGGGTGGCCACCACCACGACGACGGTGGAGATCATCACGGCCAGCTCGCTCTTGGGCATCCGACGCAAGGTGTTGCGGCGCACCGAGTGCCAGTCGAACGTCCCGACCGCCACCATGATCATCACTGCGACCAGGGCGGCCATCGGGATGGTCGCGACGACGTCGCCCAGGCCGACGACGAGGATCAGCAGGAACAGCCCGGCCAGGAACGTCGACAGGCGGGTGCGCGCACCGGAGCGCACGTTGATCATCGTCTGGCCGATCATGGCGCAGCCGCCCATGCCGCCGAAGAAGCCGGTGATGATGTTCGCCGCGCCCTGGCCCCAGGCCTCGCGGGTCTTGTGCGAGCGGGTGTCGGTGATGTCGTCGACGAGCTTGGCCGTCATCAGCGATTCCATCAGGCCCACCAGCGCCATCGCGAAGGCGTACGGGGCGATGATGCGCAGCGTCTCGTAGGTCAGCGGCACGTCGGGGAGGAACAGCGCGGGCAGGGAGTCGGGCAGCGTGCCCTCATCGCCCACGTCCGGAACCAGCAAACCGGTCGCGACGACGGCGACGGTGATCACGACGATCGCGACCAGCGGGGCGGGCACCACGGTGGTCAGCCTCGGCAGGAACACCATGATCGCCAGGCCGGCGGCCACGAGGACGTACACCGTCCACGGCACGTCACGCAGGTGCGGCAGCTGCGAGGTGAAGATCAGGATGGCCAGGGCGTTGACGAAGCCGACCATGACGCTGCGCGGGACGAACCGCATCAGCCGCGCCACGCCCAGCAGTCCGAGGACGACCTGGAACACGCCGGCCAGGATCACGGTGGCGATGAAGTGGTCCATGCCGTACTGGCGCGAGACGGGGGCGATGACCAGGGCGATCGCTCCGGTGGCCGCGGAGATCATCGCCGGGCGGCCACCCAGGAAGGCGATGGAGACGGCCATGGTGAACGAGGCGAAGAGCCCGACGCGCGGGTCCACGCCGGCGATGATGGAGAAGGAGATCGCCTCGGGGATCAGCGCGAGCGCCACGACGAGGCCGGCCAGGACTTCGGTGCGCAGCACCTTCGGGGACGTCAGCCAGGCGGGGCGACCGGCGCCGGAGGGGCGCCGCGGCGCGGGGACCGGCGCGGTCGTCTGTTCGGGGTTGGTCAAGGAGCGTGTTCCGTCCGTGCTCACGGGACGCGCCGCGGCGCGCCCCTGGCGGGTGTTGCCTGTCGTCTCCACCAGGTCGCCACGCTGCGCTGGATCGTCGTGGGGGCCCGTTGCGGTCCGGAGCACCTGGAGGGGTGCTGCACCGGGCCCGGCCGGGCCAGCACCCACAACCTTACCGTTACGTGAAGGTTGCGTCCAGGGCGGGCGCTTCCGGTGCTCCTCGTAGGCTGCCCGGGTGAGTGCTCAGGAGGGCCGCGAGGGCTGGATGCAGGTCGGGGAACTGGCCGAGCGGGTGCGGCTGTCGAACCGGACGGTGCGCTACTACGACGACCAGGGCCTGCTGACCTCGGCCCGCAGCGCGGGCAACTACCGCCTCTACAGCGAGGCCGACGTCGAGCGGATGATGCTAATCCGCCGCATGAAACCCCTGGGCTACACGCTGGAGCAGATGCGCGACGTCCTGGCCCTGCTCGACGCCCTGGACGGACGGACCGACGGCGCCGCGGCACCGGCCGGGGCGCCCGCCGGTCGCGCCGGGCTGCAGGACGTGGTCGAGGACGTGCAGCAGCGCCGCGAGCGCCTGGCCGAGCAGCTCGTCAGCGCCGACGAGTTCCTCGCGTCCCTGCGGCAGCGCCTCGAGGGTCTGTAGCCGCTGGGCACCGCCGGCACGCACCGCGGGGCGCGTGCCGGCCGCTGACGTCAGAGCACCGCGTCCCGGGCGGGACCGCCGGAGCGGCCGTGCAGGAGACCGGTCGGGAAACCGAGACCCGCACCGGTACCGGTGGCGACCGGCTCGGGCGCGGCGGTGCCGCAGCACGAGCCGCCCGCACCCGCGTCGAACTCGACCTCGCCGCCCGCAGGGACCGCCGGGGTGGAGCTGGAGCACACGCCCGTCGCGGGCAGGTCCAGCCGCACGTCGGCGGCGGCCTCGGAGTCCCCGGCCAGGTGGGCGGCGACGGAACGCACCTGCTCGTAGCCGGTGGCCAGCAGGAACGTCGGCGCACGGCCGTAGCTCTTCACCCCGGCGATGAAGAACCCGGTCTCCGGGTGGGCCAGGACGCCGGCACCGTGCGGGGGCACGGTGCCGCAGGAGTGGAACTCCGGGTCGATCATCGGCGCCAGCCGGGCCGGGGCCTCCACACCGGGATCCAGGTCCAGGCGCAGCTCGCGCAGCATCCCCAGCTCCGGGCGGAAACCCGTGGCGGCGGCGATGACGTCGACGGTCAGGCGCCGCTCCCCGGCCGGGGTCCTCGCCACCACGACGACCTCGCCGCCGTGCGGTTCGAGGGCGCTGATCGCGACCTCGGTGCGCAGCTCGACGCGCCCGGACGCCACGGCGTCGCGCAGCCGAGCTCCGAGGGCCCCGCGGGCGGGCAGCCCGTCCAGGTCCCCGCCGCCGAACGCGCGCTGCACCGAGGCGCCGCGCACCGCCCACACGACGCGGGTGGCGGGTTCCTCGTCGGCCAGCCGGGCGAGGCCCAGCAGCGTGTTCGCCGCGGAGTGCCCGGCCCCGACGACGAGGACGCGGCGGCTGGCGAAGCGGTCGCGCTCGGCGCCCAGCACGTCGGGCAGCGGGCCGGCCAGGAACGGCGCGGCCTCGGCCTCGGCCTCGCCCGGGGCGGGCAGCCCGGAGACACCCAGGGGGTTGCGCTGCCCCCAGGTGCCGGAGGCGTCGATCACGGCGCGGGCGTGGTGGTCGACGACGGTGGCGCGACCCTGCGCGTCGGTGCTGCGCACGCGCACCAGGAACGGGTGGTCGTCACGGCCGAGGCTGCGGGTCTTGTCCAGCCCGACGCGGCTGAGCGCGACGACGCGGGCGCCGGTGCGGATGCGCGGCGCCAGGGCGTCGGTGGCAGCCAGGGGTTCGAGGTACTGCTCGACGAGGTCCGCGCCGGTGGGCAGCCCGGTCGGCTCCGGGTGCCGCCAGCCGGTGGGTGCCAGCAGCCGAGCGGCTGCGGCGTCCACGTCGTAGCGCCAGGGCGAGAACAGGCGGACGTGGTGCCACTGGCGGACGGCGGCGCCGACCTCGTCGCCGGCCTCCAGCACCAGCGGTTCGATGCCGCGCTCGAGCAGGTGCGCGGCGGCGGCCAGGCCGACGGGGCCGGCGCCGACGACGACGACGGGCAGCCGGTCGAGGGGGGTGTTCACGGCACGCGCCTCCTCAGCGGGTGGGGACGGTGGGGTCGCCGGGGAAGAAGCGCCGCCCGGCCCACAGCGCCACGTAGACGAACGCGACGAGAACCGGCACCTCGATGAGCGGGCCGACGACCCCGGCCAGCGCCTGCCCGGAGGTGACGCCGAAGGTGCCGATCGCCACCGCGATGGCCAGCTCGAAGTTGTTGCCGGTGGCGGTGAACGACAGCGTGGAGGTCTTCGCGTAGCTGAGCCCGATCGCCCTGCCGAGCACGAAGGAACCGGCGAACATCAGCACGAAGTAGGCCAGCAGCGGCAGCGCGATGCGCGCCACGTCACCGGGCCGGGAGGTGATGGCCTCACCCTGCAGCGCGAAGAGCATCACGATGGTGAACAGCAGCCCGTAGAGGGCGATGGGCCCGATCCTCGGCAGGAAGCGCTCCTCGTACCAGGCCCGTCCGCGCGCCCGCTCCCCCAGCGTGCGGGTGAGGAAACCCGCCACCAGGGGGATCCCCAGGAACACCAGGACCGAGACGACGATGGCTCCCACGGAGAACTCCGCGCTGGTGGTCTCCAGGCCCAGCCAGCCCGGCAGGACCTGCAGGTAGAACCAGCCGAGAGCCGCGAAGGCGAGGATCTGGAACACCGAGTTGATCGCCACGAGGACGGCGGCGGCCTCCCGGTCACCGCAGGACAGGTCGTTCCAGATCAGCACCATGGCGATGCACCGCGCCAGGCCGACGATCACCAGGCCGGTGCGGTACTCGGGGGAGTCGGGCAGCAGCAACCAGGCCAGGGCGAACATCAGCGCCGGGCCGACGAGCCAGTTCAGGACCAGGGAACTGACCATGAGCCTGCGGTCGGCGGCGATGCGCCCGGTCTCGGAGTAGCGCACCTTCGCCAGCACCGGGTACATCATCAGCAGCAGCCCGATCGCGATGGGCAGGCTGACCGAGCCGACCTCCACCGCGCTGAGCACGTCGTCCAGGCCGGGCACGACGCGTCCCAGGAGGAGCCCCAGGGCCATGGCCGCGACGATCCACACGGGCAGGAAGCGGTCCAGCACCGACAGGCGCGCCAGCACCGGGGTCTCGGTGCCACCACGGGGGTTCTCAGCGACCAGGTCGCTCATCAGGAAGGCCTTTCCATCGACGTCCGTCGATGGCTGACACTGGCAGCTGGTGCTCGCCACTGTCAATATCGACAGCAGTCGATATCGAGTGCCACACTGCGGCCGTGCCCACCACGCCCCTGCCCCTCGTCCCGCCGGCCGGCGGGACGGCTGGTGCCGCGTGCTGTGCGCCGCTGACCCGCGAACCCCTCAGCGCCGAGACCGCCGCAGCGCTGGCCCGCACCCTCAAGGCGATCGCCGACCCCGCCCGCCTGCGGCTGCTCTCCCTCGTGGCAGCGCACGAGGGCGGCGAGGCGTGCGTGTGCGACCTGATCGAGCCCCTGGGCCTGAGCCAGCCCACCGTCTCGCACCACCTGAAGGTCCTCGTCGAGGCCGGCCTGCTCACCCGCGACAAGCGCGGGGTGTGGGCCTACTTCGCCGTGGTCCCCGAGGCGCTCGACGCCCTGGCCGCCGTGCTGTCCACCTCCACGAAGCCCGCCACCTGATCCACCCGAGGAGCCCCGGAACCGTGAGCACCCCCCGCGTCCTGTTCGTCTGCGTCAAGAACGGCGGCAAGTCCCAGATGGCCGCCGGGCTGATGCGCCGGGCCGCCGGCGACGCCGTCGCCGTGGGTTCCGCCGGCACCCGCGCCGGCACCGCGCTGAACGCCCAGTCGGTGGAGAGCCTGCGCGAGGTCGGCGTCGACATCTCCGGGGAGCAGCCGAAGCAGCTGACCGACGAGATGGTGCGCGACGCCGACCTCGTCGTCGTCCTCGGCTCCGAGGCCCGGGTCGAGCCGGTCGGCGGGACTCCGGTGGAGGTGTGGGAGACCGACGAACCGTCCACGCGCGGCATCGAGGGCGCCGAGCGGATGCGCCTGGTCCGCGACGACATCGCGGCCCGCGTCGAGCAGCTGCACCAGCGCTTGACGAGCTGACGCCTCGACCACCCCCTACCGGCAGGGGGTGGTCGAGCCCCGCGCCACGGGTGAGCGCCGGACGACCAGGGCCAGGCAGTCGTCGTCCTCCCGCGCGCAGGTGCTCACCTCGCTCAGCAGTCGCTGGGCGAACTCCTGCACGGGCACCCGGGCCATCCCCGCAGCGGTGCGCGCCAGTTCCCGCAGGCCCTCGCCGAGGTCCCGGGTGCCCTCGAGGAGCCCGTCGGTGCACAGCACCAAGCTCTCGCCGGCAGCGAGGACCACCTCGGTGACCCCGAAGCTGCCCGGTTCGGGGTAACCGACGCCCTGGCCGTACGCGGTGACCTCCCGTGCGCCTGCGGCGCCGACGAGGATCGCCGGCGGGTGGCCGCCACCGGCCAGGCGCAGCCTGCCGGTGGCCGGGTCGAGCACGGCGACGAGCACGGTGGCCATCAGCTCGGGGTGCGTGACCTCCAGGACGGAACCCGCACGCTCGACCAGCTCACCCAGGGCGACACCGGCCACGGCCAGGGTGCGCACCGTGGAGGTCACCGCGAGCGCCTCGCGCGTGGCGGTGGTGCCCCGGCCCATGGCGTCGACCACCACGAACAGGACCTCGCCGGAGGGCAGGAGCAACCAGTCGTACAGGTCCCCGCCCGCCGGTGCGCTGGCGGCCGGTTCGTAGGCGACCGCCAGCTGCAGCCCCGGCACGCACAGCGCCGGCGGGCGCACCGCCGTCATCAGCGCGGCGACGTCTGCGCGCTGGGCCCGCTCACGCTCGCTCACCTCCAGCAGGGCGCGTTCGGCGTCCTCGGCGCGAGCGGCGCTGGACAGGTCCCGCAGCGTGACCACGGCGCGCACGCGCTCGTCGTCGTGCACCGGCGCCACCGTGATCTCCACCGGTGTGCACGCGCCACCGCCGGTGCTGCCGCGCTGGACCGGGACGCAGCGCCCGGCGGCGGGCAGCTGGGCGTGGTCGTACCCGCGCACCAGCTCGCCGAGCCGTCGTCCCCTGATCTGCCCCGTTCCGAGCGGACCGGTGCCGAGCAGCCGCAGCGCCGCCGGGTTCGCCTCCAGCACTCGCCCCGCCGCGTCCAGCGCCACGATGCCGTCGGCGACCGTGCCCAGGATCAGGTGGCTGCGCGCCCCGAGCCGGTCCAGGCGCGCCCGCACCAGCTCGTCGGCGCGCCAGGAGGCGATGCCGACCGCGGCGGCCGCCGCCAGCAGCGCCCCGTGGACCAGCGCCCACAACCACGGCCGCTCCTGCGCGGCGGGGTGGTTGAAGATCGCGTGCCCGGACACCGAGGCGAGCAGGCCGTGGTGGACGACCACGAAGCCGATCGCGGCCAGGAACGGCGCCCACGTCTGGTAGGCGGCGGCGGCGCCGACGGCGATGAAGAAGAGGAAATGGGCTTCGATCAGCCCGCCGGCCAGGTGCACGGCCACCGCTGAAGCGGTCATCAGCGCCAGCATGACCGCGCACGAGGCCGCTTCCCGTCCCCAGCGCCACGTGCCGACCTTGAAGCTGGCCAGGCTGCCGAGCAGCGCAGCCGCGGCGGTGGGCAGGCAGTCCACGAGGGCGTGCACGGGGCCCCGGACGACGCCGGCCCAGGCGAGGGTCGACACGAAGACCACCCAGGCCGCGACCAGGAAGGTCCGGTGGCGCGCCCGCCAGACCTCGTCGGGCAGCGGGGTGCCGTTCGGCAACCACCGGCGTCGAGCGCGCTCCCCCACCATCGGCTCAGCGGTCACGGCGTGCACGACTCAACCCCCTGGAGCGGTGGGGACGGATCTCCCCGCACGAGCATCGGCAGGTTCCGCCACCACCTTGAGCGCCCGATCCGGTGCTTCCCGCGCCGCTACCTCGTGGCCGGGGTGCAGCGCACCAGCAGCAGGGTCGTGTCGTCGCCCTCCGCGCCCGGCACGACCGTCATGAGGGAGTCGGCCAGCTCCCCCAGCGGCAGGTCGGCCGAGCGCCCCGCGGCGACGCGCAGCTGCTCGATGGTGTCGTCCAGGGAGGCCCCGCGGCGCTCCACCAGCCCGTCGCTGTAGAGGACCAGCACCCCGCCGTCCGGGATGCGCACGGCGGCGTCCTCGGCGCGGCCGGTGGCCACCCCCAGCAGCGGGCGCGGCGTCACCGGCAGCAGCGAGGCGCCGCCGCGGTGCAGCAGCAGCGGCGGCGGGTGGCCCGCGCTGGCCAGGTGGCCGGAACCGGTGGCGGGGTCCAGCACCGCGATGACGGCCGTGGCCATGTGCTCGCTGATCACCGAGCCCGCCAGGGCGTCGAGGCGGTCCAGGGCGGCGGCGGGACCGTGCCCCTCCAGCAGGTACGCGCGCGAGGCGGTGCGCAGCTGCGCCATCGCCGCGGCCGCGTGCACGCCGTGGCCGGAGACGTCCCCCACCACCACGGCCACCCGCCCGCCCGGCAGCTCCAGCGCGTCCCACCAGTCGCCGCCGAGCTGGCTGCCGCTGGCCGGGCGGTAGCGGGCCAGCACGTCCAGACCCGGCAGGTGCGGCGGCTCCTCCAGCACGACCGCGCGCTGCAGGGACTCGGCCACCGCGATCTGGTCCCGGGCCCGGCCCAGCACCAGGCTGGTGAGCTGGCTGCGCAACCGGTCCGCGGCGACCGCCTGCCACCGCTCCCACGCCACGCTGCGCCCGCGCACCACCTCGCGCCACTTCTCGAACGACTTGCGCGGGCTCAGCCGGACACCGGGGCCCTCCGCCGCCGCGATCTCCTTGTTGCGCGGGTCGCCGCCCCAGTCGACGACCTCCTGCTGCTCCGGGCGCACCCACAGCAGCCAGCGGTCCGCACCCAGCCCCACGCGCAGCGCCCCCGAGGCCACGCGCTCGACGGCGGACAGCCCCGGGTCCAGGGAGGCGAGGTGGTCGGTGAAGGTGGGGGCGCCGTCGCCGCGGGCCAGCAGGGCGGAGATCCGCCGCAGGACCGGCGGGTCCGGAACCGCCCCCAGGGTCACCAGCCGCCCCCCGTCGGCCAGCGCCGCACCGCTCGCACCGAGCAGGTCCAGCAGCCGCCGGTCGGCCATGAGGTTCGCGAACGGGTCGCCGCCGGGGCCGGTGGTGCCGGTGACGAGGGCGGCCAGGAGGTCCTGCGCGTGCAGGGCGTCGTCGCGCTCGTCGGCGCGTTCCCGGCTGGCGATGAGCTGCGAGGCGGTCTGCCCCAGGAACTCCGCCGCCGAGCGCGCGTCGTAGCTGGGCCGGTGCGGGCCGGAGTAGTGGTGGCACGCGATGAGCCCCCACAACCGCCCGTCCAGCACGAGCGAGACGGACATGGAGGCACCGACGCCCATGTTCCTCAGGTACTCGACGTGGATCGGCGACACGCTGCGCAGCACCGAGTGCGACAGGTCCAGCGGTGCGCCCGTGCCGGGGTCGAGCACCGGGTGCAGGCGCGCCGGGACGTAGTCGACGTCCGCGATCAGGCGCGTCCAGTTCACCTCGTACAGCCGGCGCGCCTGCACGGGGATGTCGGACGCCGGGTAGTGCAGGCCCTGGAAGGGGTTCAGGTCGTCGCGCCGGTCCTCGGCGACGACCTCGCCGTTCCACCTCGCGTCGAACCGGTACACCATCACGCGGTCGAAACCGGTCAGGGTGCGCACCTCGTGGGCCAACTGCTGCACGAGCGCCTCGACCGACGGCGCCTCGGTCAGGCGCCCGACGGCCGCCCGCGTCGAGCGGTACGACACCGGGGAGAAACCCGGGGAGGAACCCACCGGTTCCACCTCGACGACCAGCCGCTCCCCCGACACGTGCAGCACCACGTCGACCTCGACGCCCGGCCCGGCGGCCAGGTCCGCCGTGGTGTGCAGGGGCTCGCTGACCTGGTCGGCGGCGTCCAGCGCCAGCACCTCGCCGGCCAGGCGGGGGCCGAGCACGTCGCGCAGGGGCAGCCCCGGCAACCCGGTGGCCTCGCGCCCCAGCAGCGCCGAGGTGCTGGCCGAGGCCACGACGACCTCGTGCGTGCCGCGGTCCACCGCCAGCAGGAAGCCGTGCGGCTGCACCGCACCGGGCACGTGGATGGGCTCGGTGTCGCAGTTCGTCAGGTCGACCCGGCCGTAGGCGGGCACGTACGGGTCGACCTCGCCGTCAGCGGGAGGACCGGCGGGTTCCGCGGGGGGTCCGGTGAACGGCTCGGGGAGGGGTTCGGCCGCCCGGCCGGCGGGGCGGCGGTTCACGCGGCCCGGTGCGCCAGCGGCGCCAGCCAGCGCCGGTAGGCCGCGAAGGTCTCGACGGCGGTGGCGGCCATCACCTCCACCTGCGGGTCGCCCGGCCGCCCGAGCGCGTCGACCGCGGCCGCGGTGCCGCGCCAGCGGCGGCCGGCCCCCGGCCGCCCGACCAGCGAGGTGCACGCCGCCTCGGGGACCCCGGAGGCCACCAGGGACGCCCGGATCAGCTTGCCCCCCAGGGTGGAACCGTCCAGGACGTAGCACACGCCCAGCGCCTGGGCCCGGCCGGCGACCACGGGCAGACCCGGGCACTCCGGGACGGCGGCGATCTCCGCCGGCAGCGCGCCCAGCGCGCGCAGGTCGTCGCGGACCATGTCCGCGCGCGCCCGCTCGACGACGTCCAGCACGCCGGGGTCGGCCGCCGCCCAGCGGGCCAGCTCCCGCTCCAGGGGGTCCAGCAGCCCGAGGGTGAGCTCCAGCCAGCGCCGGTGCACCTGCGCTCCCCAGGGCCGGTCCAGCACGTCCAGGCCGCCGTCGAGCTCCGCGTGCTGGCGCGCGGTCGCGCTGCGGACCCGGGCCAGGGCCCCGTCCGCCCCCCGGCCGCCGGAGCGCACCGCACCGGCCACGCCGTCCGTCGTCACGTCACCGCTCTCCCCGAACGGCCCTCGCCGCTCTCGCTCCCGACCGTAACCCCTCACGGCCGACCCGTCACCGCTGCCCACGACGTCCCCCCGGGGGCCCGTCCCCGCGCCGCGCCCGCGGTTGCCGCGCGGCAGCGCCCGTGGTGCCATCGAGGTTCGGGCCCGGCCCGGGCCCGGTGCGGTCCACCACGGCCGCTCGACCGGCGGACATCGGAGTTCCCGTGGAAACCCTGAACACGAACCCTGCCCGCCGGGTTCCCGCCCTCGACGCAGCGGGCGACCCCCGCGTCGTCGACGTGCGGGACCCCGGTCCCCTCGGAGCCCTGCGCGAGGCCTACGGCCAGCGCCTGGCGCTCCTCGCCCGGCACGCCCCCGACGAGGACCTGGCCCGCAACGCGCTCCTGGTGCGTTCCCTGGAGGGGGCGCTGCGGCCGGGCCGCGTCCGGTTGCGCCGCAGCGGCCCGGACCCGGCGATCTTCCTGGGCTGAGCCGCCCCCGCGCCCCGCCGCACCGGGACCTCGTCTCAGGACCGCGGCGGGGCGTCCACGCGGGCCAGGACGCGCCCGTCGACGACCCGCACGTCCACCGTGGGCTGCGGGGCGGTGGCCGGCCCGCCCACGACGCGGCCGTCGTCGAAGCGGAACGCGCTGCCGTGCCACGGGCAGACGACCTCGGGCCCGTCCGCGCCCTCGCGCACCTCGCCGCCGTGCAGACCGGCCCCCAGGTGCGTGCACGTGTCCGTCAGGGCGCGCACCGACGAGCCGCGGCGCAGCACGCACACCGGGGCGTCGCCGACCGAGCGCCGGGTCAGCTGCCCGTCCGGCAGGTCCTCCAGCGCACCGATGTCCACGGGTGAGCCGTCGCCGGCCAGGTGCGGCAGGTGCTCGGCGTGGTTCGCTCCGGCGGCCCAGCGGTACGCCAGGTGCCCGCCCAGGGCCCCGGCGGCACCGGCGGCCAGGGTCCCGGCGCTGCGCAGCAGCGGGGCGCGCCGGCCGGCCACCAGCGAGGCGCCCCAGCAGGCGACCGCCACGGCGTTGCCGGTGGCGTGCACGAGCGCGGTGCGCTGCTGGTCCACGTGCAGCCCCGTGTAGTCGGCCCAGCCGGCCACGGCCGTCGGCACCGCCGAGGCCAGCGCCACGGCGCTCAGGCCCCGCGCCGGCGCGTGCAGCGCCCGCCCGGCGGGCAGCACCGCGGCCGCCACGTCCAGCAGCAGCGCCGACACCGACGTGCCGACCGGCAGCTGCGCCATCGCCGGGTGCGCCGGGTGGCCGAAGGGGCGCCCGTGCAGCCAGCCGCGCACCCGCCCGCCGGGCAGCAGGCGGTCGGCGACGGCGCCGGCGCGCGCGGCCAGCGGGTCCAGGGCGGTCAGCCGGGACGGCGCGTCGAAGAGGGTGCCGATCAGGCTCATGCCCCCTGCCTACCGCCGCCGGCGGCGGTCGGCACCCCGGAACCCCGGAACCCCGGAACCCCGGCGACCGCGCGGAGCGGCACGCCCGGGCGCGCGTCGCGACCCGCCGAGGCCGGTGGCAGGCTCGGGCGGGGGGCGCGGCGCTCCCCCTGCCCGGACCGCGGGACGGGCAGCACGACGACGGGAGGCCCTCGGTGCCGGTGCGCGCGGGAGCGGTCGCGGCCGCGGTGGACGACGTGGCCGGGCTGCTGGCGGCCCACGACGACCCGCTGGAGCTGGCCGACGGGCTGGTGCGCCACTGCCGCGACCTGCTCGACGCCGCCCACGCGGGGCTGCTCGTGCAGGACGTCCAGGGGCACCTGCAGCTGCTCGCCTCCACCGGGGACACCGCCGAGGCCCTGGAGCTGTTCCAGCTCGAGACCCGCCAGGGCCCGTGCGTGGACTGCCACCGCAGCGGCACCCCCGTGCAGTGCCCGGACGCCGAGCAGCTGCGGCAGCGCTGGCCCGGGCTGTGGCCGGTGGCCGAGCGCCGGGGCGTGGCGGCGGTGCACGCCCAGCCGCTGGTCGTGGCGGGGCGCACGATCGGGGTGCTGGGCCTGTTCCGGGACCGCGAGGGGCCGCTGGAGCCCGTGGAACTGGCCGTGGCGCGGGCCATGGCGTCCCTGGGAGCGGTGGGGATCACCCAGCTGGAGCGGGTGGCGGCCGGCCAGCGGGTGCAGGAGCAGCTGCAGCAGGCGCTGGACAGCCGGGTGGTGCTGGAGCAGGCCAAGGGCGTGCTGGCCGAGCGCCACCGCGTCTCCCCCGAGGAGGCGTTCGCGCAGCTGCGCGCGGCGGCGCGCTCGCAGCGCCGGCGGCTGCACGACGTGGCCCGGGACGTCGTGCAGGGCTCCCCCGCGCAACCCCGGTGACGGCGTCGCGGCCAGGGGTGGACGGGCCCGTTGCGCGGTGAACTCCGCGGGGCCTACCCTGCGCGCCAGGGTCATACCTCGGCTCTTCCGGCGAGAGCGGCGGTGGGTCGATGGATCCTCGAAATCCTCGTTCGTGCACCGGTCGTGGCACCGGCCGAGGTGACGGCCGACTCCCCGTGCATCGCAACCCGACGCGCTCGCGCCACCCGGTGCGGCCCCCCGTGCGATCGGTGCGGCGGTGAACACCGACGCGATGACCGCCGCGCTGGCCGAACTGGCGGTGGCCGCCAGCGGGCAAGCCGACCCCGAGCAGCTGCTGAAGCACCTGGTGGACATCGCCACCGAGCACCTCGACGTCGACGGCGCCGGCGTCATGGTCAACGACGGCTCGTTGCTGCGCCTCGTCCACGCCGACCGCGTCGCGGTGGGCTCGGCGGAGAAGCTGCAGCAGCTCATGCAGGAGGGGCCCTGCCACGACGCGCTGCTCTTCGAGGTCGAGGTGGTCGTCGACGACCTCGAGGACCCGCTGCAGACGGCGTGGCCGCAGTACGTGCAGCGGGTCCTGGAGGAGGGTTTCCGCTCGGTCGTCGCGGTCCCGCTGATCAGCCGCGGACGGGTGTGGGGCGTGCTGGACCTCTACCGCCGGCTCCCCGGCACGTGGCAGCCGCAGGAGCTGCAGTGGGCGCGCCTGCTGGCGCACATGGCCGTGGCCTACCTGGTGCTGGCCGCCGACCGCACCCGGTTGCTGCACGACCAGCAGGAGCTCGCGCACGCCAGCACCCACGACGTCCTGACCGGGCTGGCGAACCGGACGCTGCTCCGCGACCGCCTGGAGCACGCCCTGCACGCGGCCCGCCGTCACCAGCGCGTCGTGGCGGTCTTCTTCATCGACCTGGACCGCTTCAAGGTCATCAACGACACCCTCGGCCACGCCGCCGGCGACACCGTGCTGGCCACGGTGGCCACCCGCATGAACGCCGCGCTGCGCCAGGAGGACACCCTGGCCCGCCTGGCCGGTGACGAGTTCGTCCTGCTGTGCGAGGACCTGCCCACGGGCGACCCCGGCGAACTGGAGCACCACGTCCGCGCGGTCACCTCGCGCCTGCGTCGGGCACTGGCCCGGCCCGTCCACGTCGCCGGGGTGGACCTGGTCGTCGGTGCCAGCATCGGCGTGGCCCTCAGCCAGGACCAGGACAGCGGTGAGCAGCTGGGGGCCGACGAGGTGCTGGCCGCCGCCGACGCCGCGATGTACGCCGTGAAGCAGCACGCCCACGAGCAGCAGCACCCCCGCGCGGGGACGGACGCGGGGACGGACGTGGGTTTCGCAGCCCCGGGCACCGGCGGGCGCCGCGCCCAGCGCCCGGGCCGCCACCTCGAACGCCAGCTCGCCCAGGCGCTGACCCACCAGCAGCTGCAGGTGCACTACCAGTCCATCACCGACCCCGCTGGACGCGTGCACGCCGTGGAGGCCCTGCTGCGCTGGCAGCACCCCCAGCACGGTCTGCTGCCTGCGGCGCGGTTCATCGACCTCGCCGTCGACACCGGGCTGATCGTGGAGATCGGGCACTGGGTCATCGACCGGACCTGCGCACAGGTGGCCCGCTGGCAGCGTGAGCTGGATCTGGACGCGCCGCGAACCGCCTACGTGAACCTCAGCGCCCGCGAACTGGGCGACCCTGCCCTGACGACCACCCTGGCCGACGCGCTGCGCACCCACGGGCTGCAACCCCACCAGCTGGGTCTGGAACTGGTGGAGGACAGCTTCAGCGACCCGGAGGTGCTAGCCGGTCTGCAGGAGCAGCAGCGCCGCGGGCACCCGGTGTCGGTGGACGACTTCGGCACCGGTTACTCCTCCCTGTCCCGCCTGGTGGACCTGCCGGTGCGCATGGCCAAGATCGACCGCAGCTTCATCGCCGGCCTCGAGGACGACCCCCGCCGCAGGGCCCTGGTGGACGCGGTGGTCACCGTGGCCACCAGCCTGGACGCGCAGGTCATCGCCGAAGGCGTGGAGACCGCAGCGCAAGCCGTCCAGGTCACCGAGGCGGGCTGCCACTACCTGCAGGGGTTCCACTGCGGGCGCCCTGAACCCGCTGACGTGCTCACCGCCCGCTGGGCCTCGTGACGCGAGCACCGGAACCCTCGGGCCCCGGTGCGACCGGCGTGGACCAGGAGCGCATGGACGGCGACGGGGTGGGTACCTGGGCGGCATGAGCACCACCACGGCCCCACCCCGGGGCGGCCCGAGCGGCGCCGCGGCGCCCGGGGTGCCCGGCGCGGTCCCCGGGGCCCGCGGCGGGACCCGCACGCGGACCCCCGACCTGCTGCTGACGCTGCTGGTGCGGGGCTTCGACGGGTTGCCCCCGCTGCGTCCCCGCCCCGGGGCACCCGCCGGCGCGGCGGTGCGCTCGCGACTGCTGGGCCGCCCGGCGGTGGTGGTGCGCGGCGCGCAGGGCGTGCGCGCCTTCTACGACAGCTCCTTGGTCGCCCGGCGCGGCGCGGTGCCGGGAGCGTTGAGCCACGTGCTGTTCGGCCGCGGGGCCGTGCACGGCCTGGACGACGCCGAGCACCGGGTGCGCAAGGACCTGTTCACCACCGCACTGGCCCCCGAGCGCGTCGACGCCCTCGTGGCCGCCGCCGCCGAGGAGTGGGAGCGGGCGGTGCGCCGCTGGCCGGACCGCGACCGCGTCGTGGTCTTCGACGAGGCCGTCGCCGTCCTGGGCCGCGCGGTGCTGCGCTGGTCCGGCGCGGGCGCCGGCGAGACGACGGACACCGCCCGCGCCGCGGACCTGGCCGCCATCGTCGACGGGTTCGGCTCGGCCGGCCCCCGGTTCCTGCGCGCCGTGCGGGCGCGGCGCCGCTGCGAGCGGTGGGCCGCGCAGGCCGTGCGGGACGCGCGCGCGGGTCGCCGCCCGGCACCGGCCGGCAGCGCGCTGGCACTGGTCGCCGAGCACCGCGACCCGCACGGGCGGCCGCTGGACGAGCGGACCGCGGCCGTGGAGCTGCTCAACGTCCTGCGCCCCACGGTCGCCGTGGCCTGGCTGGTGGCGCAGGCGGCGGTGGCCGTGCACGGGGAACCGCGCTGGCGGCACGCCGTGGCCGCCGCGCGCACCGGCGGGCCGGACGCCTCGGGCACCGCGGTGGCCGTCGCCCACGAGGTGCGCCGGCGGTACCCGTTCGTGCCCGCGCTGGCCACCCGGCTGCGCCGCGACGCCGAGGTCGCCGGGCAGCGCCTGCGCGCCGGCGACCGGATCGTCCTGGACGTGGTCGGCACCCACCGGGACCCGGGCGCGTGGCCGGCCCCCGAGGAGTTCGACCCCGGCCGCTTCGAGGGCGCCGGGCTGTGCCCGGCCTCGCAGGGTTTCGTCCCGCAGGGCGGCGGCGACGCGAGCACCGGCCACCGCTGCCCCGGCGAGCCCGCCACCGTGCGCCTGCTCGCGCAGGCCGTGGAGGTGCTCTGCGCGCTCGAACTGGTCGTCCCGCCGCAGGACCTGCGGATGCCCGCCCGGCCGGTGCCCTCGCGCCCGACCAGCGGGTTCGTCGTCACCCGGGTCGCCGCGGCGACCGCGACACGGGCCGCCACGGCGCCCGGGGAGGAGCACTGACGTGCGCATCGTCATCACCGGAGCCGCCGGCAGCGTCGGCACCGCCCTGCTGCGGCGCCTGGCCGAGCGCAACGCCGAGGGAGCCGGGCACGAGGTGGTCGGGATCGCGCGGCGGCTCCCCCCGGCGAGCACCCACCCGTACGGGATCGCGCGCTGGACGTCCCTGGACATCGCCGACCCGGACCGCTACGGGGAACTGCGCGAGGCGGTGCGCGGGGCGGACGCCGTCGTGCACGCCGCATGGCTCATCCAGCCCGCCCGCGAACCCGCGGAACTGTCCCGCGTGGACCTCGGCGGCAGCCGTGCCGTGGTGCGGGCCGTGCGCGAGGAGGGCGTTCCCCACCTGGTGCACATGTCCTCCATCGGCGCCTACTCCCCCCGGCCCGCCGACGACCACCGCGTCGACGAGCGCTGGCCGGTGACGGGCGTGCCGACCCACCAGTACTCGCGGGAGAAGGTCGCCGTCGAGGCCCACCTGGACGTCGTGGAGCCCGACGCCCCCGACCTCACCGTCGCGCGCGTGCGCCCGGCCCTGGTGTTCCAGCGCGACTCCGCCAGCGAGATCGCCCGCTACTTCGCCGGCGCCCTCGTGCCGGCGCGGGCCCTCGGGCGGGTCCCCCTACCGGTGCTGCCCCTGCCGAGAGGCCTGCGCCTGCAGCTCATCCACGCCGACGACCTCGCCGACGGCCTCGTGCGGATCCTGGAGCAGCGCGCCGGTGGTGCCTTCAACCTCGCCGACGAACCGGTGCTCGGCGGGCGCGACATCGCCCGGGCCCTGGGAGCCCGGCGCCTCGTCGCCGTCCCGCACGGGGTGGCGCGCGCCGCGGTGGTCGCCAGCTACCACGCGCGCATCCACCCCGTGCAGCCCGGCTGGTTCGACCTGGCGCTGTCGGTGCCGTTGATGGACACGAACCGCGCCCGCACGGAACTGGGCTGGCAGCCGCGTCACGCGGCGGCGGACGTGCTCGCCGAACTGCTGGCGGGGATGCGCGAGCACGCCGGCACGGCCTCGCCGGCCCTGCGCAGCCGCTCGACGGTGGAACCGGGTTCGCGGGTGGGGACGTGACGCACCGGCGCGGGACGGACCGGTACGGCGCGCACCCGGGGCCCGGCGGACGGCTCGGCGGTCAGCGCCTCGCGCAACCGCCGCAGCACCGCCGAGAGCAACCGGGAGACCTGCATCTGGCTGATGCCCAGTTCCGCGGCGATCTGGGACTGGGTGGCGTCGGCGAAGAAACGCAGCGCCAGGATGCGGCGGTCCCGGTCGGGCAGTTCCGCCAGTGCCGGACCGAGCGAGGCGAGGTCGTCGACCACGGAGACCGCGTCGCCGGAGGCCACCAGGGTGTCGCCGACGGTCGTGTCGTCGTCGGCGCCCAGCCGCGCGTCCAGGGAGACCGCGGAGTAGGCCGCCGCCGCGCACCGGGCTTCGCGGACCTCGTGCACGGAGGTTCCCAGCCGGTGGGCCAGGGCTTCCTCGTCGGCCCCGGCCGCGTTCTCCTGCTCCATCTCCCGTTCCACCGAGCGCAACCGGGAACGCAGTTCCTGCAGGCGTCGCGGCGGGCGGACATCCCAGCCGTGGTCGCGGAAGTGCCGGCGGATCTCGCCGGTGATCGTCGGGGTCGCGTACGCGGCGAACGAGGCGCCGGCACCGGGGTGGTAGCCCCGGGCGGCCTTGACCAGGCCCAGGAACGCGACCTGCACGAGGTCGTCCCAGGACTCGCCCCGGTTGCGGTAGCGCGAGGCCAGCCCCCGCGCCAGGTCCAGGTGTTCCACGACCAGGCCCTCGACGGCCCAGGTGGTGGTCTCGCTCGACGCTGCCGCGTCGACGTCGGGAACTAGAGCGGTCACGGAACCCTCCGCATCTGTTCGTGCTCGGTGGCCAGGCGATCTGCTGCACCCGCGGGCCACAGTCGAGCACCGACACCCCCGGTCGGCAACCGCAGCCGGACGGGTTCACGGGCTCCGCTCAGGAACCGGCCGGCACGACCTCCAGCAGCTCGAGCAGGTGCACGAACGCCTGTGCGAACGGGCGCTCGCGCACCCGCTCGCGCACCTCGTCCCAGTCGACGGCCTCGCGGATGCTGCGCACCACCCGCAGGCCCGGCGCGAAGTCGCAGGTGTGCTCGTCGAACGCGCACAGCTTGTGCACCACGACGTCGGTCGCGCTGATGACGGGCATCTCCACCGACAGCACCTCGTGCCGGCCCGCACGAGAGAGGAGGTCGTCGTCGACCGGCACGCCGCCGCCGCGGTGCAGCAGGTCGACCTCCACCCCGTCGCTGAGGACCTTGAACAGCCAGTCCTCCGGCGGGCTGAGCACCTCGTACCCGGCCTCACGGAAGTGCTCGCGCACGCGTTCCGCGTCGCACGCGCGCAGGTCGAAGTCGACGTCGTGCACCGGTTCGGGGGCGCCGTGGACCCACGCCGCGTACCCGCCCGCCAGGGCGAACGGGACCTCGGCGCGCTTGAGCTCCGCGGCGACCCGCACCAGCGCCGTGCGCCGCTGCTCGATCGTCGTCGCGGTCGCGTTGACGCCCGCGTCCACCTCCCCGTCCCCGACGCCGTGCGCTCCCCTGTTCTCCACCGTGCCCCTCCTGCCCTCGTGGCGCACCCTGGAGGGGTGCGACTGGCGACCTTCAACATCCTGCACGGCAGATCGCTCGAGGACGACCGGGTGGACGTCGCCCGCTACGCGGACGCGATCGCCTCCCTCGACGCGGACGTGGTGGCGCTGCAGGAGGTGGACCGCTCGCAGGAGCGCTCGGCGCGCGCGGACCTGACGGCGGTGGCCGCCGGGGCGCTGGGCGCCGACGAGCACCGGTTCGTCGCGGCGCTGTCGGGAACCCCGGGAGCGACGTGGATGGCGGCCACCGGGGCGGAGCAGCCCGACGAGGCCGCCTACGGCATCGCCCTGCTGTCGCGGCTGCCGGTGCGCTCCTGGGAGGTGGTGCGGCTGCCGTCGGTGCCGTGCACGGTGCCGGTGGTCTTCCCCGGCCGGCGGCGCCCGACGCTGGTGCGCGACGAACCGCGGGTGGCGGTCGTCGCCGTCGTGGAGGATCCCGCGACGGGGCGCTGCCTGACCGTGGCGGGCACCCACCTGTCGTTCATCCCCGGCTGGAACACCTGGCAGTTGCGGCGCTTGGTGCGCACGCTGCGCCGCTGCCCCGCCCCGGTGGTGCTCATGGGGGACCTCAACCTGGAGGCGGAGGCGGTGCGCCGCAGCACGGGGATGCGCTCGCTCGTGCGGGCCGACACCTTCCCCGCGCACGCCCCGCAGCGCCAGCTGGACCACGTGCTGGTGGGCGGCGACGGCACCCGCCCGCTGCGCGTGCTCGACGCCGGAGCCCGGCGCCTGCCGCTGTCGGACCACCTGGCCCTGACGGTCGACCTGGGCTGAAGCCCCCGCGAGCGCTGCGGGACCCGCCCGCGCGAGAACGCTCAACCCCGCACCCGCGAGCGCCGATGGACCCAGGACGCCGATGCGCAGCGGAGACGGAGGGTGACGTGAGCACCAGCACGGACAGGGCCCTCGCGCCCGCCCGCGCGCGCGCCGCCGACCCGGCCCCGGCGCCGGACCCCGAGGTCGCGGCGGCCGTCCGCCTGGCCGCCGCCGTGGCGGGGCTGTCCAGCCGGGACGTGGAGGTGCTGACCGGGGACGAGCCGTGCGCGCTGGAGCCCGGCGCGGCCTGCACGTGCGCGCGCGTGCCGGTGGTGGGGGCGTGGGGAGCAGCGCTGGGTGCCCTGTGCCTGCACGCCGCGCACCCGGACGCGGCGCTCCTGGCCGGCCTGGAGGACGTGGCGCTGCTGCTGGTGCCGGTGCTGGAGCGGCGCACCGGCGCCTCGGTCTCCCGCGACGCGCTGGACGCCGAGGAGCAGCGCACGCTGGCCGAGCTGGTCATGGCGGAGGTCGAGCACCGCCGCGAGCTGACCGAGGCGGTGCTGGCCACCGTGGACGTGGGCATCCTCGTCGCCGACCCCGAGGGACGGCTGCAGCTGGGCAACGACACGGCCATCGACTGGCTCGGGCAGCCGGTGCGCGACGACCTGGACCCCGAGGACCAGCCGGCCCACTACGGCCTGTACGGGGCGGACGGGCGGACCCTGCTCACCGCGGCGGGCTCCCCCCTGCAGCGCGCGCTGCGCGGGGAGGACGTCGTGGACGCCGAGGTGGTGGTGGTGCCGTTCGGGCGTCCCGCCCGCACGGTGCTGTGCACGGCGCGCACGATGAGCACCGCGACGGGGAACCTGCTGGGCGCGGTGCTGGCCATGCACGACGTGACCGCCGCCCGCGCCCGCGAGGCGGCGCTGGCCGAGGCGCACGCGCAGCTCGCCGAGCACGCCGAGCAGGTCGAGGCCCTGGCGCGGGCCTCGCGCGCGGTGGCCACCGCCGAGGACCCGCGCGAGGCGGTGTGCGAGGCGGTGCGCGAGCTGGCGGGCGCGGACGCCGTGTACCTGCTGCAGCCGGAGGAGCCCGGTGTCCTGGTGCCCACCGCGGCGGCGGGGACGGGGACCGTGGCGGGCACCCGCGTGGACGTCACCTCCCGCACCGGCCTGACGGCCACGGCCTTCCTGGACGGCGAGCAGGTCTTCGCCCCCGACCTGGCCACCCACCCGGGCGCCGACCCGGACCTGGCCCGCTCGGTGCGGGCCGCCTCGGCGGTGTGGCAGCCGGTGCTGCTGCGCGACGACGAGCCGATCGGCGTCCTCAGCGTGGTGTGGCACCGGCGCGTGGCGGCGCTGCCGGCGGGACTGTCCTCCCTGCTGCGCACGTTCGCCGGGGAGGCGGCCCACGCGGTGGAGCGTGCGGACCTGCTGGCGCGGCTGGCGCGGGCCGCGGAGCGCGACGCCCTGACCGGTCTGGCGAACCGCCGCCGCTGGGACGAGACGGCACCGCGGGAGATCGCCCGGGCCCAGCGCACGGCGACCCCGCTGACGTTCGCGCTCATCGACCTGGACCACTTCAAGCGCTACAACGACACGTTCGGCCACCTGGAGGGCGACGCGCTGCTGCGCGAGTTCGCCGACCTGGCCGGGTCCTGCCTGCGGGAGGCCGACACCCTGGCCCGCTGGGGTGGGGAGGAGTTCGTGCTGGCCCTGCCCGGGTGCACCGCCGCGGAGGCGGTGCACGTGGCCGACCGGATCCGCGCGGTGGTGCCGCGCGGGCAGAGCGCGACCGTCGGGGTGGCCCAGTGGGTGCCGGGCGCGTCGGCGGCCGAGGTGCTCGCGCTGGCCGACGAGGCCCTGTACCGCGGCAAGCACGCGGGACGCGACACCACGGTCGTCGCGACGCCGGCCGCGCCCTGCGGGCTCCCGGCGGCCACAACCCCCTGCTGACGCGGCCGGCGGCGTCCCCGCAGCGGGCCCTACACGCGGGTCCAGTGCCGTGCGACGAGCTCGCGCGGGTCGCGCACGGTGGTGGGGGTGGGGTGCGGTTCGCGCGGCGGGACGCCGGCGGCGCTGGCGGGCAGGTCCTGCAGGAGCGCGGTGGCCAGGTCGAACAGCTTGACGTTGTGCGCCTGCGAGACCCGGGACAGCTGCTGGAAGGCGGTCTCCTCGTCGCAGCGGGCCACCGCCATGACCGCGCCCTTGGCCATGTCGATGACGGGCCGGCGGGTCAGGGCGACGCGCAGCTGCGCGACCTCGGTGCGCAGCTGCTCGAGCTCGGCGCGCTCCCCCGCGCGTTCGTCCCCGGGCCGGGCCAGGGGTCCGGTGCCGTGCTCGCGCGCCGGCGCGCCGTCCTGCATGAGGAACCTCCGTACGACGTCTCCCGGGCGCACGTCCACGCCGGGTCCGCGCACGGCGAGGTCCGGGCCACGCGCTGTCCGCAGCCTAGCCATCGCTCGCAGTGACGGTCGCGCCGGCCCGCGGCGCCCCTCTCACCCCAGGTGCGGGCCCAGCAGCGACAGGTCGGCCGTGGACAGGCGGTCCTTCGCGGTGGCCGCCTGGTGCCAGTGCGGGTAGCGCAGCGGCACCGCGCTGACCTCGTCCAGGCGGCGGCGCTCGTCGCCGGTGAGCACGAGGTCGGCGGCGGCGAGGTTGTCGCGCAGCTGCTCCTCGGTGCGCGCGCCGATCACCAGGGACGTCACGCCGGGGCGGCCGAGCAGCCAGGCCAGCGCCACCTGCGCGGCGGAGACGCCGTGCGCCTCGCCCACCTCGACGAGGACCTCCACGGTGTCGTACAGCTTGCCTTCGTCGTGCACGGGCGGTTCGCTCCACTCGGTGAGGTGCCGCGAGCCCTCCGGTGCGCTGCGGTCGCGGCGGTACTTGCCGGACAGCAGCCCACCCGCCAGCGGGCTCCACACCAGGATGCCGAGGTCCTGGTCGAGCGTCAGCGGCACCAGCTCGTCCTCCGCGTCGCGCGCCTGCAGCGTGTAGTGGATCTGCTGGGACACGTATCGCTGGTACCCGCGGGCGTCGGCCACCGCCAGCGCCTTCATCAGCTGCCAGCCGGCGTAGTTGGAGGCGCCGACGTAGCGGACCTTGCCGGAGCGCACGAGCGTGTCCAGCGCCTCCAGCGTCTCCTCCAGCGGGGTCTGCCCGTCCCACTCGTGGATCTGGTAGAGGTCCACGTGGTCGGTGCGCAGGCGGCGCAGGCTGCGCTCCACCGAGCGCACGAGGTGGTGCCGCGAGGCGCCGCCGTCGTTGGGGCCCGGGCCGGTGACCATGCGCGCCTTGGTGGCGACGAGGACGTCGTCGCGACGGCCCTGCAGCACCTCCCCGGTGATCTCCTCGCTGACGCCGTCGGAGTAGATGTCCGCGGTGTCGAAGAGGTTCACGCCGGCGTCGAGCGCCGTGTCCACCTGGCGGCGGGCCTGCTCGACGTCGGTGTTGCCGACGTTCGCGAAGGCGCCCCTGCCGCCGAACGTCATCGTGCCCATGGTGATCGTCGAGACGCGCAGCCCCGACCGTCCGAGTCGTCGGTACTCCATGCCCGCGACCCTACGCGCGCCCCTCCCCGCCCGCCCGGGAGCGCCACGCCTCCTCGATCGCGGCGGGGCGCTGCTGCGCGGCGCGCACCCGCGCCACGTCCAGCTTCTGCGAGCGGTCGAAGGAGTAGACGCCGTTCTGCTCCTGGAAGACGTCGGTGAGCTGGGTGTAGCAGTAGCCGAACATCAGCGGGTCGTCCAGGAGGGCGGCGGTCAGCCCGGCGAAGCGCTCGTGGAACTCCTCCTCGCTGCGCGGGGCCTGCCCGTAGCCCCAGGACGACTCCGCACCGCGGTCCACGGAGGAGTCGCTGGCCTGGGTGTCCGGTCGCCACCAGATGCCGCCGAACTCGCTGCAGAACCAGGGCTGGCCGCCGTAGGGCACCGACCACACCTCCCCGTCGGGGCCGCGGTTGGTGTGCGGGTCGTCCTGCGCCAGGCCGCCGACCTCCCGGGCGAACTCGACGGGGTCCTGCGTGTAGTCGTGCGAGTCCCACACGTCGGACTCGGCGACGCGGTGCGAGTACCCGGAGGCGTCCAGGACGGGGCGGGAGGTGTCCATCGCCTTCGCCGCCAGGAACATCGCGCGGGTGACGTCGTCCAGCACGGTGATCCGGTCGGTGAGGCGCTGGTAGGTCTCGTTCAGCCCGCACCAGCCGATGAGCGAGGGGTGCGAGTGGTCGCGCTCGAGGGCCTCCAGCCACTGCGTGACGAAGGACGCGGTGGGCCGCTGGAACTCGTGGTCCAGCTGCGTGCCGCGCTCGGCGGCGCCCCAGTCGCCGAACTCCCCCCAGCACAGGTACCCCAGGCGGTCGGCGTGGAAGAGGAACCGCTCCTCGAAGACCTTCTGGTGCAGCCGGGCGCCGTTGAACCCGGCGGCCAGCGACAGCTCGATGTCGCGCACCAGGGCCTCGTCGCTGGGCGCGGTCATCAGCCCGTCGGGCCAGTACCCCTGGTCCAGCACCAGGCGCTGGAAGACCGGCCGGCCGTTGAGCAGCACCGCCTTGCCGTCGATGGAGACCGAGCGCAGGCCCGCGTAGGTGTCCACGGCGTCGACCTCGGCGCCGTCGGCGTCCAGCAGCGCGATCCGCACGTCGTACAGGTGCGGGTCCTGCGGCGACCACAGCCGCACCCGGTCCTGCGGCAGCGCCAGCACCAGGCGCGGGGACAGGTCCAGGTCGGCGCGCGCGGCGGCGGTGAGCACCTCGCCGTCCGCGTCGGAGACGGTGGCGCGCAGCGTCCAGCCGGCGCGGTCCCCGGCGCTGCCGGTGCCGGAACGGCGCAGCGGCTGCTCCAGGTGGAACGCGGAGCCGGCGACGTCCGGGGTGATCCGCGGCCGCGCCAGGGAGACGTCCGGCACCGGCTCCGCCCACACCGTCTGCCAGATGCCGGTGGTGCGCGCGTAGAAGCACTCGTAGGCGTCGTAGCGGGTGGACTGCTTGCCGCGCGCCTGCGGGCCCCACCGGCTGTCGCGGGCGCGGACCACGACGGTCACCGTGCCGCTGCGGTGCCCCAGGTCGACCGTGAACGGGGTGAACCCGCCGCGGTGGCGGGCCAGCTCCTCGCCGTCCACCCACACGGTCGCGTCGTGGTCGACGGCACCGAAGTGCAGCAGGGTGCGCCGGCCGGCCCACTGCGCGGGCAGCTCGACCTCGCGGCGGTACCAGACGGCCGGCAGGAAGTCCGTCGTCCCCACCCCCGACAGCTGCGACTCCGGGGCGAACGGCACGGTGATCGCCCCGGCGAGCGGGCGTTCCAGCAGGCCGCGCTCCAGACCGGAGTCCCCGGCGTCCACCTCGAACTCCCAGCGGCCGTTCAGGCAGAGCCAGTCCGGGCGGCGCACCGAGGGCCGGGGGTGCTCCGGCCGGGGGACGTGGTTCGGGTGGTCGGAGCGGCCGGTGGCCTGGGGCACGGGAGCCTCCTCGTCGAGGGCTGGGACGAGCGCAGCATGCCGCCGCCGCGACGGTGCGGGCAACACCCCTCGACGGCTCCTGACAACGTTGCAGGTCGGTGCTAGCGTCCGGCAGCACCAGCGGGGACATCGGAGTCCCCGCCCGGGCGAGGGACGGACGGCGTGACCAGTTCTCCACCTGCACCACGGCGCCGGGCGATGACCCGGCGCTCCCTCCTGCACGGCGGCCTCGCCGCCGGCGGCCTCGGGCTGGCCGCGACGGCCTCCGGGTGCGGGACGCCCTTCGCGGCAGGTGTCGCAGGCACCCAGCTCGCGCCCGGCACCGTGACCTTCTGGAACCTCTTCGGCGGCGGCGACGGCGCCCGGCTGCAGCTCATGCTCGACCAGTACGAGCAGCAGCACGGCGGCTCGGGCGCGCTGCAGGCGGCGACGTTCGCCTGGGGCAACCCGTACTACACGAAGGTCTCCCTGGCCACGCTCGGCGACAAGCCCCCGGACGTGGCCGTGGCCCACGCGACGCGGGCGACGAACCTCGCGCGCGCCGGGCTGCTCACCGAGATCACCGAGGAGATGCTGGCCTCGGTGGGGCTCTCGTCGACCGACTTCACGCCCAAGGTGTGGGAGTCCACCGTCCTGGACGGCAAGGCCTACGCGATCCCGCTGGACACCCACCCGTTCGTCCTCTTCTACAACAAGACGGTCTGCCGCGACGCCGGCCTGCTCGACGCGGACGACGAACTGGTGCCCATCCAGGGCACCGAGCAGTGGGAGGCCGCCCTGACGGCGGCGAAGGAGGTCACCGGGGCCTACGGCGCGAGCGTCGCGACGGTCAGCGAGACGGCGACGCCCTGGCGCTTCTTCCAGACGCTGTACTCCCAGCGCAACGGCAGCACCCCCTTTCTCTCCGACGGCGGGACGGAACTCACGTTCGACGAGGCGCTCGTCGCGGACACGCTGGCGTACCTGCAGGGCCTGACCGGCAGCGGCCTGATGCCGCAGGCGACGGACTACGCCGGCTCGCAGACGCTCATGTTCACCGGGCAGTCGGCGTTCTACCTGCAGGGCGAGTGGGAGATCACCACTGCGCAGAGCGTCGAGGGGCTGGAGTTCGGGATGGCCCCCGTCCCCACCCTGTTCGACCAGCCGGCCTGCCAGGCCGACTCCCACGCGTTCGTCCTGCCCACGATGGAGCGCACCCCGGACCAGCTGGAACGTGCGATGGGCTTCGTGAAGTCCATGCTCGACCAGAGCCTGGCCTGGGCGGAGGGCGGGCACGTCCCGGCCTACCTGCCCGCGCTGCGCAGCCCCGAGTACGCCGCGATGGAACCGCAGTCCGACTACGCGGAGGCCGCCGACTACGCCGTCTACGACGCCCCGGCGTGGTACTCCGGGTCGGGGTCGAACTTCGAGAACATCGTCGGGGCCCAGATCGGCCTGGTCATGCAGGGCATCGCCAGCCCCGAGCAGGCCATCGCCAGCATGCGCTCGCAGCTGGGCACCTACGCCAGGACCGCGGACCCGCTGTCGTGAGCCCCGTACCGCAAACCCGCTCGTGCCGACAGGAGAGCCGCTCGTGAGTGCACCGACCATCACGCAACCCGGAGCGGCCGCCTCTCAGCCGTTGAGGAAGGACCGGATGCGTGCGGGCGACACCAAGCCCGCCTGGCTGTTCATCGCCCCCTTCGCCCTCTTCTACGTGCTGTTCCTCATCTGGCCGACCGTCTACATGGTCGTCGCCAGCTTCTTCAACACCAGCATCGTCCAGGAGGGGTTCGGCTCCTTCGCCGGCTTCGGGAACTACCAGGAGATGCTGACCCGGCCGGAGTTCTGGTCGGCGATGTGGCACACCCTGCAGTTCACGATCTACACGACGCCGCCGCTGGTCGTGCTGGCCTTCCTGTTCGCCATCCTCGCCAACCGGGTGCGCAGGGGGCAGGCGCTCTTCCGCCTGGCCTTCTTCGTTCCGTTCATCCTGCCGTCCGCCGCCATCGCGCTGATCTGGAACTTCATCTACACCCCGGCCAGCGGCCTGCTGGCGGTGGTCCAGGGGTGGTTCGGCGTGGATGCCCCCTCGCCCGTGCTGGGCACGCCGAGCATCGCCATGGTCGGCATCGCCGTCACCACCGTCTGGTGGACGATCGGGTTCAACTTCATCCTCTACCTCGCCGGCCTGCAGGACATCCCGCGGGAGCTGTACGAGGCGGCCGCCCTGGACGGCGCCACGCCGTGGCAGCAGATCCGGTGGATCACCATCCCCATGCTCAGCCGCACGACGACCCTGGTCGTCCTGCTGCAGATCATCGCCAGCCTGAAGATCTTCGACCAGGTCTACCTCATGACCGGCGGCGGCCCCGGCATCGCCACGGAGGTCGCCCTGGGCCTGATCACCACGTCGGCGTTCACCGACTTCCGGGTGGGGGCCGCCTCGGCCGCCTCGGTGCTTCTCTTCATCGTCATCGTGATCATCGCAGTGCTGCGGCAGCTCATCGACCGCGCGCAGGAGAGGAGGGCCTGACATGGCGTCCACCGGAACGAGCAGCACCCCGCGCCGCACCCCCGGGATCTCGGCCGCGGCCCCGCCGCCGCGGCGGGTGACGGACTCGTCGAAGAACAGCAGCCGCGCCTTCAACGTCGTGTGCGGCGCCGTGCTGGGCGTCTTCGCGGTCCTGTGGCTGATCCCCAGCCTCTGGGCGATCAAGACGTCGCTGACCCCGAACAGCGTGTCCGCGGTCGGGGCCGAGGAGATCCTCCGCCACGGCGGCCTGACCCTCGAGCCGTACGCCAACATCCTGCGCGACGGCGCCATCTGGGACTGGTACCTGGCCAGCTTCTTCACCGCCGCGGTCACCACCGCGCTGACCGTCGTGTTCGCGTCGATGAGCGGGTACGCCCTGTCCAGGCTGCAGTTCCGCGGCCGAGGACTGGTCTTCGTGCTCATGCTGGCCGGCATCATGATCCCGAACCAGGTCCTCGTGGTGCCGATCTTCCAGATGCTCGACGCGGCCTCGCTGCTCAACACCTACTGGGCGGTGATCCTGCCGCAGATCCCGTACGTCATCGCGGTGTTCGTCTTCAAGCAGTTCTTCGACGGCCTGCCCAAGGAGCTGGAGGAGTCCGCCCGCATCGACGGCGCGGGCTTCTGGCGCATCTACCGCTCCATCATCATGCCGCTGTCCAAGCCGGTCGTCTCCGCGATGGCGATCCTGGCGTTCGTCAACGTCTGGAACAACCTGCTGCTGCCGCTGTTCGTGGTCTCCAACCCGGAGCTGATGACCATCCCGGTCGGCCTGGCGACGGTGCAGGGTTCGTTCGGCCAGCGCTACTCCGACATCCAGGCGTCGTCCATCCTGGGCGCCCTGCCGCTGGTGATCCTGTTCCTGCTCTTCCAGCGCCGCATCGTCGAGGGCGTCGCCGGGACCGGCCTGAAGGGCTGAACCGGCGCCCGCTCGCGAGGCGCTCCCAGCGGGCCCCCGGCCGTTCGGCCGGGGGCCCGCTGCCGCTCAGGCGGGAGCGTCCGCCCGCCACCCCAGCGCGGGGCCGAGCCGGGTCGCGGTGTCGGTGAGGATCTGCACGTAGTCCTCGTGCGCGAAGCCGAACGGCAGGGCGAACACCACCTCGCTCACCTCCTGGTACCCCGGGTGCGCGCGCAGCGCGGCGGCGATCTCCTCGCTGCCGCCCAGCAGGTCCGGGGCGAACAGCAACCGGGCCGGCCCCTGCGGTTCCCGGGTGCGCGGGGTGCGCGCGGCCACGTAGGCGGCGTAGCGCTCCCGCTGGGCTCGGCTCGCCCCGTCGGTGGGGATCACCACCAGGCCCTGCGAGGTGCGGGCCGCCGCGCCGGCCGGGTGGGCGGCGCGGAACGCCCGCACCTGCGTGCGCTGCAACCGCCCGAAGTCCCACGGCCCGTCCCCCTCGGCCTTCACGACGCTGGAGGTCAGCAGGTTCAGCCCGTTGCGCCCCGCCCAGCGGGCCGAGGCCAGGCTCGAGGCCCCGTACCAGAGGCGCCGCGCCAGCCCCGGTGAGTGCGGCTGCACCCGCTCGGAGTACGTCTCGGTGCCCTCGGTGCCGCTGAAGGAACTGGCAGCCTCGCCGCCCAGCAGGCGCTGCAACCGCAGCACCCGCTCGTAGCCGAAGTCCTCGGCGTCCGCGGTGCCCGGGTACAGCGCGTCGCGCACGTGCGGGAAGTGGGCCGGCGGCCCGACGCTGACGCCGGGTTCCAGCCGGCCGCCGGACAGGACGTCCACGGTCGCCAGGTCCTCCGCCAGGCGCAGCGGGTTCTCCCACCCCAGCGGCGTCACCGCCGTGCCCAGCCGGATGCGGCGGGTGCGCTGGGACGCGGCGGCCAGCACCGCGACCGGGGAGGAGATGCCGTGCTGCAGGTGGCGGTGGCGCACCCACGCGCTGTCGAAGCCCAGCCGCTCCCCCAGCTCGATCACCTCCAGGGTGCTGCGGTGCCCCGGGCCGGGGTCGTCGGGGTCGAACGAGCCGATGGTGAGGAACCCCATCCGCTCCAGCGGCTCTCCTTCGCGCGGCACGCGCTCCTCCTCGTCCGGGACACGGGACACTCGCCCCGCATCCTCACCCGCGTGGTCGTCTCCCACGCACCCGGCCCCTCACCCCTCCAGGCCGTGGGTGCGCAGCACCCCCGGCAGGGCGCCCGCCGGGACCCCGCGGCCGTCCGGGCGCGGCCAGTGCACGACGACCTCGTCGAAACCGGCCGCGGCCAGGCGGTCGGCGAACTCGCCGTACCGCTCGAGCACGCCCGTCTCGTCGCGGCCCACCAGGGCCAGGCGGCGCGGCTCGCGCTCGGGGGCGACCGCGCGGCGGGTCCGCTCGAACCGCTCGGCGGCCGCGACGTACCCGGCGGTGACGGCCTCCGGCCCGGTGGCGGACGGGTCGCCGTAGGTGACCCACGCGCTCGCGGTGCGGGCGGCGAACGCCATCCCGCGCGGCCCGGCGGCGGCGACGGTGAGCGGCACCCCGCCCGGCTGCGCGGGGCCGGGGACGGTGCGGGCGTCGTGCGCGGTGTAGTGCTCGCCGCTCGCGTCGGTGACCCGCTGCGCCAGCAGCCGGGTCAGCAACGTCGCCCACTCCTCGAACCGCCGCTGCCGCTGCCCCGGCGTCAGCGGCGGGGCACCGAGCACGGCGGCGTCGTGCGCCGACGTGCCCGCACCCACCCCCAGCTCGAAGCGACCGCCGCACACGTGGTCCAGCGTCATCACCTCGGAGGCGAACGTGACCGGGTGGCGGAAGTTCGGGGACGCCACGAGCGTGCCCAGCCGCACCGTGCTCGTGGCCGTGCCCGCGGCGGCCAGCAGCGGCACGGCGTTGAACCAGGGCCCCTCGCGCATGTCCCGCCAGGACAGGTGGTCGTACGTCCACGCCGTGCGCAGCCCCGCGGCCTCCACCTCCCGCACGGCGGCGCTGAACGCCGCGGGCGCGTGGTCGTTGAGGACGACGGCGGACAGGGCCAGGCTCACGGCGCGACCCTAGACCGGCGAGGGCTCAGCCGCGCCGCCGCCACCACCGGCGGCGCACCGGCACCGCGGCCGCGGGCGGCGCGGCGGGTGCGGGGCGGGTGGCCTCCCAGCGCTCGCGCAGCCGCGCGGCGTCCAGCAGCGCGACGACCACCAGCGGGCCGTCGGCCGGGCGCCGGTACAGCTCGCGCACCCGGTCGTTGAACCCCTCCACGACGGCGTCGACCTCCGCGGCCGAGCGCAGCTCACCCAGGTCCCGCAGCAGGACCTCCCGCTCGCGGCGCAGCGCGAGCGCCGGCGGCAGCATCGCCGAGACGTCGAAGCCCTCGCGGCGCGCCTTGTCGGCGGCCCACTCCTCCGCGGAGAACGGGCGGTCGAGGTGGCGCAGCGGTTCGCCGGAACCGCGCAGGCCGTCGAACTCGCCGCGCTCGGCGGCCTCGCGCACCTGCCGCTCGACCCAGCTCTCGAAGGAGCTGCCGGCGGGTTTCCGGCTCGTCACCCCAGCGAGGCTACGGCCGGGGGCCGGGCCACGCGCGGTGCCGCGGACGCCGGTCCCCCGGTCCCGGCTGGCCGGGCCGCGCCCGGCCGCGCAGACTTCCCCGGGTGGGGACGAGCGAGGCCGAGCAGCACCTGCTGACCTGGCCGGAACGGGGCGACGCGCAGGAGGCGCTGGACCTCTTCGACGCCCTGGCCCCCCTCTCGCCGGCCGAGCTGCGCGGGCGCTGGCGCGGCACGGGGCTGCCCACCGGGCACCGCCTGGACGGGTTGCTGGAGCTGCACGGCTGGTACGGCAAGGAGTTCCTCGGCCCGGAGGAGGTCCACCCGCTGCTGTTCCGCGACGCCCGCGGCCGCCCGAGGCCCGTCGACCCGCGCTGGGCACCGGTCGGGTTGCTGCGCGAGCACGGCCACCTGGCCCGCAACCGCCTCGCGCGCTGCGCCTCCGCCGTTGCGCGCCCGTTGCTGTTCACGCGGCGGCCGGCGGCGCGGCTGCGGCTGGTGGAGCACCGCGGGGCGCCGACGGCCACCGTCGTCTACGACGACCTGCCCGTGCTGGACCACCTGCGCCGCGCCGGGCCCACCACGCTGCTCGGGGTGATGGACCTGCGCGGGTTGCGGGAACCGTTCTTCTTCGTGCTGCACCGGGCTCCGGAGCGGCCCTGAGCGCAGCGCACCCTCAGACCTCGGAGTCGATCTCGTCGGCGATGCGCCGGCCGATCTCCAGCGAGGCGGTCGCCGCGGGCGAGGGGGCGTTCAGGACGTGCACCTGGCGGATGCCGCGCTCGAAGTAGAAGTCGTCCACCAGCGCGCCGCTGCGGTGCAGGGCCTGCGCGCGCACCCCGGCGTGGGTGGGCACGAGGGCGTCGTCGGCCAGCGCCGGCACGAGCTCGCGCAGGCTGGCCAGGAAGCGCTTGCGCGAGGCGGAGCGCAGCACCTCGTCGATGCCGGTCCGCCAGTACTTCTGCCCCAGCTTCCACGTGCCGGGCCAGCGGAACGTGTCGAGCAGGTCGCCGGCGGAGACGTCGCGCCAGGTGTAGCCCTCGCGCTTGAGGGCGAGCACCGCGTTGGGGCCGGCGTGCACGCCGCCGCCGATCATCTTGGTCAGGTGCACTCCGAGGAACGGCAGCGTGGCGTCGGGAACCGGGTAGATCAGGCCCTTGACCAGGTGCGACTGCTGCGGGGTGAGCTCGAAGTACTCCCCGCGGAACGGCACGATGCGCACCTCCGGCTCCAGGCCGGCCAGGCGGGCGATGCGGTCGGACTGCAGGCCGCCGCAGTTGACGAACACGTCGCCGGTGACCTCGCCGGTGGTGGTCTGCACGGTCACCGAGCGGAACGTGGAGGAGACCCCGACGATCTCGGAGCCGGTGCGGATCTCGCCGCCGTCCTTCTCCACGAGCTGCGCGAGGGTGTCGCACACGCCGCGGTAGTCGACGATGCCGGTGCTTTCCACCCGCAGGGCCGCCACGCAGGTGACGTGCGGCTCGAACTCGCGGGCCTCCTCCGGGGAGATCAACCGCACGGGCACGCCATTGGCGCGGCCACGCTCCAGCAGGCGGCGCAGCGCCGGGACCTGCTTGGGGGTGGTGGCCACGACGAGCTTGCCGCAGATGTCGACGGCGACGCCGTGCTCCTCGGCGAACTCGCGCATCGACTTCGCGCCGGCGGTGCCGAGCGTGGCCTTCAGGCTGCCGGGCGCGTAGTACAGGCCCGAGTGGATGACGCCGGAGTTGTTGCCCGTCTGGTGCTCGGCGAGGCGGTCCTCCTTCTCCAGGACCGTGACGCGGTGCCCGCGCGAGCTCAGCGCCCAGGCCGTGGACAGGCCGACGATGCCCCCACCTGCGACGACGACGTGGCTACCCATGCGTGTTCCTCCCCCTGCTGCTGCGGTGCGGTGCGTGCTCCCGCGGCGCCGGGCGCGCGGGACCCCCGCAGGAGTGTCGCGCATCGGCGGGGCACCGGGGGACCACCCTCGCGGATCGCTGCGCCACCCCGGGCACGTCGCACCCGTGCGCAGCTAGATGCTGACGGCCAGTGACCGGCGGTGGTCAGCGGAGCGGTGCGGGGCGGGGCTCGTCGCGCTGGGCGCGCTTGCGCTCGTACATCGCCTCGTCGGCGCGGTGCAGCAGGTCCTCCACCCCGTCGCCCGCGGCCGAGACGGCCACCCCGACGCTGACGGAGATCGACACCTCCACCCCTCCCAGGGGGATCGGGTCGGTCACCGCCCGGGACAACCGGTCCGCGACCTCGCGCACCGCGCCGAGCGCAGGCCGCCCGGGCGGCGCGGTCAGCGCGACGATGAACTCGTCGCCCCCCAGGCGCGCCACGAGGCCGCCCGGCGGCAGGACGTCGCGCAGCCGGCCGGCCACCGCCACGAGCAGGTCGTCGCCCGCGCCGTGGCCGAAGCGGTCGTTGACGGCCTTGAAACCGTCGAGGTCGCAGAACAGCAGGGCGACCGCGTCCCCCGCCGCCAGCGCGCCGGCCACCCGGTCGGCCAGGTGGCGGCGGTTCGGCAGGCCCGTCAGGGCGTCGGTGCGGGCCAGGTCCTCGATGCGCCGCAGGTGGGCGCGGGTGCGCTCGCGCTCCACCTCCAGGGCCCGTTGCGCCTCCACCCGCTCGGTGACGTCGTTCTGCAGGCCGACGTAGCGCACCACGCGCCCGGCGGCATCGCGCACGGGGGCCAGCTGGATCTCGTTCCACCAGGGGGTGCGCTCGGGGCCTCGGTGGTTCAGCACCACCCCGCGCCACTCCCGCCCGTCCTCGATCGCCGCCCGCAGCGCCGCCAGCGCCACCGGGTCGGTGCCCGGCCCCTGCAGGAACCGGCAGTTGCGGCCCAGCACCTGCTCCGAGCGCAACCCGGACAGCACCTCGAAGGCGGCGTTGACGTACACCAGCGGCTGGTCCGGGCGGGTGACGTCGGCGATCGTCACGCCGTGCGAGGTGGTGCCCAGCACGCGCTGCAGGACGCGCTCGGCGACGGAGGCGTCCGCGCCGAGGCCGGCGACGCCCGCGGCGACCGCGGCCGCCCCGACGGCGGCGGCCACGCCCGGGCCGACGGCCGTGGTCGTGCCGGCGGCCACGGCCGTCGCGGCCGGCGCGGGGACGCCTGCGGGGGGCGCGGCCCGCGGCGCCACCCTGGACAGCAGCGAGTGCGCGGCCGCCACGACCGTCCTGCGGTCGTACGTCAGGGCGTACTCGAACGTGCGGCGGGGGTCCGGGCCGTCGTCGCCCAGGTCGCGCGCCAGCAGCGCCACGGCGAAGTGCGGGCCGAGGACGACGACGTCCCACTCCCCGCGCACCGGGTCGTGCGGAGACAGCGCCGCACCGCGCAGGCCGGGCAGGGGCTCGGCGGGCAGCCCCTCGCCCAGCGCGCACACGAACCCGGTGCGCTCGACCAGGTCGCGGTAGCGGCCGGTGGCGGCGGGGGTGAAGTGCCGCGCCTCCTGGAAGGTGGCGGCGACCACGCACGTGGAACCGATGCGCAGCGCCTCGCGCTCGAGCTGCTTGGACAGCTCGATGAGCAGCGACTTCGGCGAGCGCCGCAGGGGCGTGCCGGGCGGCAGCAGCGCGAACGGCGACGACTCCGCGAAGCGCCCCACCGCCGGCGCCTCGAGCAGGCGCAGCTCGCCGGCGCGCAGGCCGGGCACCGGGGCCGGGCCGGGGCGGCCGAACAGCCAGCCCTGCCCCAGGTGGGCGCCCAGGGCGCGCGCCATCGTCAGGTGTCGCTCGTCCTCGATGCCCTCGGCCAGCACGGTCGCCCCGCTCGCCTGGGCGTACGCGTTGACCGCGTGCATGATCTCGGCGACGGCGGCGCCGGGGCGCTCCTGCACCAGGCGCAGGTCCAGCTTGACCACGTCCGGCTGCAGCAGCGGCATGAACGCCAGCGACATCGCGTCGGCACCCACGTCGTCCAGGGCGACGCCCCAGCCGAGCTCGCGCACGCGGGCGACCGTGCGCAGCAGCTCCGCGGGGCGGGCGGCGAGGGCGCGCTCGGTGATCTCCACGACGACGCGCAGGTCCCCGGGCGCGCCCTCGGCGATGGCCAGGAGCTCGTCGAGCGGGGCGCTGTCGAGCACCTCGGGCTCGACGTTGACGAACAGCGTCAGGGGCGCCAGCAGCCCGCTCGCCACGGCGCCGCGGAACGCCGCCGCGCGGCACGCCTCGTCCAGCTGCGCGAGCAGGCCCTCGGCGCGGGCGGCGGCGAACAACCGGTCGGGGCGCTCCAGCGGGCCGACGGGGCCGCGGGCCAGCGCCTCGTAGGCGACGACGTCACCGGTGTCCAGCTCGACGATCGGCTGGAACACGCTGCGCACCCCCGCGCCGAGCAGCACGTCGCGGACCTGCACGGTCACCTCCTGCGTCACCCGCGGGTGTTCGGCACGGCGGCCGCCCGGCTTGAGCCCGGCCCGGCCCGGTGCGGCCGGCGGGTTCAAGCGTGCACCGGCACGTCCACCCCGTCCTCCTCGTCACGGTCCTGCGCGAAGAACGTGGAGACCACCTCGGAGACCGCGCCGGCCACGCCGGGCCGCGCCGTCCACGGCTCCACCGCGGACAGCACCCCGAGCTCGACCAGGGCGCGCACCGTCTCCAGCGCCGCGGGCAGCTCCTCGCCGTCCCCGGTGGTGTCCAGCACGGCCTGCAGCTGCTGCGTCGTCATGGGCCCCAGCACGGAGGAGGTGACGACGCTGAGGCCCCCCACGACGGCGGCGGGGGTCGAGGAGGCGGCGAGCACGGTGGTGATCGCGGAGGCCAGGGCCCCGGCGGCGACGTCGCGGCGGGCCTCCACGTCGTGCAGCGCGTCCACGGGCCCGGGCACGTGGGTGCGCCCGTCGACGACCTCCACGACGCCGGCGGCGCTCCAGTCCAGCCACAGCGCCACCGGGTCCAGCACCTCGCCGACCTGCGCGCGCAGCGCGTCGATGACGGGGCCGTCCACGACGGGCTCCTCCCCCACCGGGACCCCGGCGCGCAGGGCGTCCAGGGCGCGCAGGGCACCGGTGACCACGGGCACGGCCTGCAGGTCGCGCAGCTCCTCCTCGGCCGGCACGGCCAGGGCCGCCGCCTCCAGGGCGTCCAGCACGCTGTGCTGGTCCGAGGCGGCGCCCGCGATGCCGCCGGAGGCGACGTCCAGGCAGTCCGCGAGCTCCTCCGGGTCCCCCCGCCAGGCGCCGGACTCGCCCAGGAACATCAGGTACGTCGTCCACGCCACGCGGACCTCGTCGACGAGCTCCTGCGGGTCCAGGCCGTTGTGCTCGGCGACGGCGGGGACGACCTCGGTGAACAGCTCGCGCAGCTGCGCCGGCGAGAACCACGTGGCGGAGCCCTGGACGATCGGCTCGCCGGAGTCGAGCAGCAGCCAGCCCAGCGACTCCATCAGGCGCGCCTCGAGGTCACCGGGCGCCAGGACCGCCTCGTCCTCCTCGGTCTCCAGGAAGGTGCGGTACGCCACCTGCAGGTCGCCCAGGGCGCGGCCCCCGGCCCGCAGGGGTGCGGGGCCGGGCGCGGGCCGCGTCCCGGTGGTGCGGCGGGCGGGCTTCTTCTTCTTCGGCACGGCGGCACCTCGGCGTCGGGGGCGGTCCCCCGCACCCTACCCAGCGTGGCCGTGGAAGGACCTGCCGTCAGGCGGGAGCGCCGGGCCCTGCCGGGCCCACCGCCCACCACCCCGACCCGGTGACGGGGAAGCGGCGGCCGCTCAGGTCGCCGCGCACCCGCACGAAGCGGCCCTTGCCGCCGGCCTGCCAGGGGGCCAGGTGCACCGAGGCGGTGTCCAGCAGCTCGGCCATGCGCGTGACCTGGTGCGCCACGCCGCGCAGCACGACGCTCCAGGCCAGGTCGCCGCTCACGCCGTCGACCTCGAAGGCCACGGGCGAGCCGGACGCGACCGCGGCCAGCTTGCCGCCGTCGGCCGTGCGGAACAGGACGCTGCCGTGGTCGACGGCGTGGTTGACGGGGAACACGTCCGGGCGCCCGTCGGCGTCCACCACGACGAAGCGGCCGTAGGGGGCCTGCCGCAGCAGCTCCCAGCAGGTGCGCTCGTCGAGGACCTCCACGCCGGGGACCGGCGCTGCGGCGCTCACCGGCCCAGCCCCCGCGCGAGGTCCTGCGCGCGGTCCTGCGTGAGGTCCACGACGCGGTCCCGCCCCGGTGGCGGGACCAGGCGGCGGTCAGCGTCGACGTGGTCCAGCGTCGCCACGGCGGGCACGGCGTGGGCGGCCCGGCCGGTGCCCCGCTCCCCCGGGAGCGCCCGGCGCTCGAGCGCGGTCAGCGCGGTCAGCGCGGTGAGGTGGCTCATGCCCCGACGGTGCCCCCCGCGGGTGCCGGTGGGGCAGGGCCGAAGGTCCCCACCGGGGTCCCGGCCGGTCGGGACCTCCGGCCCTGCCGGCGCCGCCCGCCCCGCAGCAGGCTGGAGGTGTTCCCGGGGCGGTCGGTCGCCCCGGTCCCACGTCCGGGAGGACACCGTGAGAGCTGCCGTCGTCACCGAGTTCGCCGCCCCGCTGCAGGTGCGCGAGGTCCCCGTGCCCACCCCGGGACCGGGTGACGTCCTGGTGCGCATCGAGGCCAGCGGCCTGTGCCACACCGACATCCACGCCGCGCACGGCGACTGGCCGGTGAAGCCGAACCCGCCGTTCGTGCCCGGCCACGAGGGCATCGGGATCGTCGAGGCGCTCGGGGAGGGGGTGACCTCCCGCCGCGTGGGCGAGCGGGTCGCGATCGCGTGGCTGGGCTCGGCGTGCGGCAGCTGCCGGCACTGCGTGAGCGGCTGGGAGACGCTGTGCGCGCAGCAGCGCAACTCCGGGTACTCCGTCGACGGCGCGTTCGCCGAGTACGCGGTGCTGCCGGCGGCGTTCGCCACCCCGGTCCTGGAGGGCATCACCCCGCTGGACGCCGCACCGCTGACGTGCGCGGGAGTGACCACCTACAAGGCCGTGAAGGTCGCCCGGGTGGCGCCCGCCGAGACGGTCGCCGTCTTCGGCATCGGCGGGCTGGGGCACCTGGCGCTGCAGTACGCGCGCATCGCCGGCGGCTTCACCGTGGCGGTGGACGTGCAGGAGGACAAGCTGCAGCTGGCGAAGGAGCTGGGCGCCGACCACCTCGTGAACGCCCGCGAGGTGGACGCCGCCGAGGCGGTGCAGGCCCTGGGCGGTGCCGACGTCAGCATCGCCCTGGCGGCCTCCCCGGCCTCCTTCGAGCAGGCGTACCGGGCACTGCGCCCCGGTGGCCGGCTGGTGTGCGTGGCGCTGCCCGCCGACGGCACCATCACCCTGCCCATCTTCGACACCGTCCTGCAGGGCAAGTCCGTCATCGGCTCCATCGTGGGCACCCGCAACGACCTGGCGGACGTTTTCGCCCTGCACGCCGCCGGCCGCACGCGGGTGGTGGCGGTGCCCCGCCCGCTGGAGAGCGTCAACGAGGCCATGGCCGACGTCCTCGCCGGCCGCGTGCCGGCCCGGGTGGTCTTCGAGCTCTGAGCGGCACCAGCACCCCCGGCGGCCCCGGCGGCCCCGGCGGCCCCGGCGGCCCCGGCGGCCCCGGCGCGCAGCGGACCCCGCGCGCCGGGGCCGCTGGGCGTGCTGCGGGGGCGGGTGCGAAGCTGTGCCCTGCACGGGCGGGTCCGGGCACGACGGAGACCGCGACGGGAGCGGGGGGACGACGCGCGGGACCATGGACGACGGCACGCACGAGAGCACCCAGCGACGACCCCGCGAGAGCGCCGGGGCGCTCGACGAGCCCGTCCCCGGTGAGGAGCGGGCGGACACCGGCGAGCGCTGGCACCTGGACCTGGAGCACCACCTGTCCTCGGTGCCGCTGGCCCGGCACTGGGTCGTGCAGCGGTGCACGGCGGTGCGGGTGCCGCTGCCGGTGCTGACGGTCGTGGAGCTGCTGACGGCCGAGCTGACCGCCAACGCCGTCCTGCACGGCCGCCCCCCGGTGCGGCTGGACCTGCGGCGCACCGCCGGGGAGGTGCGGGTGGCCGTCGCCGACGCCGGCAGCACCCCCCCGGTGCGGCGCACGGTCGGCCCGGAGGCCACCGGCGGGCGGGGCGTGGCCCTGGTGGACCTGCTCTCCAGCGAGTGGGGCGTCGAGCAGCACGGGGGCGGCAAGACGGTGTGGTTCACGGTCGCGCTGCCCGGCGGCTGAGCGCCGCGCACCGGTGCGCCGGTGGGGGCTCGCGCGTAGGGTCGGAAGTCCCTGGTCCTGAGCGCCCGCGCGCGCGAGGGTCGGTGCATCCACCGAGGAGGAAGCACGCATGTCCACGACCAGCGCCCCCACCACCACCACCACCGTGAAGGGCGCCACGCCGCAGCTCGTCGACGCCCTGGCCCACCCCACCCCGGACGAGGTGACCGCCCTCGACGCGTGGTGGCGGGCCTGCAACTACCTGACCGTGGGGCAGATCTACCTGCGCGCCAACCCGCTGCTGCGCGAGGAGCTGAGCAGCGAGCACATCAAGCCGCGCCTGCTGGGGCACTGGGGCACCAGCCCGGGCCTGTCCTTCGTGTACGCGCACCTGTCCCGGCTGATCCGCCGCACGGGGCAGTCCTCGCTCTTCCTCACCGGCCCGGGCCACGGCGGTCCCGCCCTGGTGGCGGCCGGCTACCTGGAGGGCACCTACACCGAGAAGTTCCCCCAGGTGACGCTGGACACCGAGGGCATGACGCGGCTGTTCCGGCAGTTCTCCGCCCCCGGCGGCATCCCCAGCCACGTGTCCGTGACGACACCCGGCTCCATCCACGAGGGCGGTGAGCTGGGGTACGTGCTCGTGCACGCCTTCGGCGCCGTCATGGACAACCCGGACCTGCTGGCGCTGGCCGTCGTGGGCGACGGCGAGGCGGAGACGGGCCCGCTGGAGGGCTCCTGGAAGGGGATCTCCTTCCTGGACCCCGCGCGCGACGGCGCGGTGCTGCCGGTGCTGCACCTGAACGGCGCGAAGATCTCCGGGCCGACGGTGCTGGCTCGCAAGGACCCCGCCGAGGTGCGCTCGCTGCTGGAGGGGCACGGCTACGAGGTGCTGGAGGTCGGCGGCGACGACCTGCCCGGCATGCACGAGCGGTTCGCCGCCACCCTGGCGCAGGCGTGGGGCCGCATCCGCGAGATCCAGACGTCCGCCCGCGCCGAGGGGGCGCCCGCCGACGCGCCCCGGCCGCGCTGGCCGCTCATCGTCCTGCGCACCCCCAAGGGGTGGACGGGCCCGGACCAGGTGGACGGCGTGCAGGTGCAGGGCACGTTCCGCTCGCACCAGGTGCCGCTGTCCGGGGTGCGCGACAACGCCGACCACCTGCGGCTGCTCGCCGAGTGGATGCGCTCCTACGGCCCCGACGACCTCTTCGACGCCTCCGGGGCCCCCGTGGAACTGGTCCGCTCCGCGAACCCGGAGGGGGACCTGCGCATGAGCGCCACCCCCCACGCCAACGGCGGCCTGCTCACGCAGGACCTGGACCTGCCCGACTTCCGCGACTACGCCGTGCAGGTGGACCGCCCGGCGGCGGGCCGCGCGGAGTCCACCCGCCGCCTGGGCGAGATGCTGCGGGACGTCTACGCCCGCAACCCCCGCACGTTCCGGTTGTTCTCCCCCGACGAGACGAACTCGAACCGCCTGGGTGCGGTGTTCGAGGTCTCCGACCGGGCGTTCGCCGAGCGCACGTACCCCGAGGACGTCTCGATCAGCCGCTCCGGGCGCGTCATGGAGGTCCTCAGCGAGCACAACTGCCACGGCTGGCTGGAGGGCTACACCCTCACCGGCCGGCACGGGATGTTCGCCACCTACGAGGCGTTCGCGATGGTCAGCGCCTCGCAGACCGTCCAGCACGCCAAGTGGCTGGAGGAGGCCGGCGGCCTGCCGTGGCGCGCCGACGTGCCGAGCCTGAACGTCCTGCTGACCTCCACCGCGTGGCGCAACGACCACAACGGCTTCTCCCACCAGGGGCCGGGCCTGCTGCAGGTGGCCATCACCCAGCGCCCGGAGGTCTCCCGGGTGTACCTGCCGCCGGACGCGAACTGCCTGCTGTCCGTCGCGGACCACTGCTTCCGCTCGCGGAACTACGTGAACCTGATCGTCATCGACAAGCAGCCGCAACTGCAGTACCTGTCGGTCGAGGAGGCGGTGGAGCACTGCCGCCGGGGCGCGTCGGTGTGGGAGTGGGCCGGCAACGACGACGGGCTAGCCGACCCGGACGTCGTCCTGGGCTGCGCCGGGGACGTGGTGACGATGGAGACGGTCGCGGCCGCGCAGATCCTGCGCGAGCGGCTGCCGCAGCTGCGCTTCCGCGTCGTCAACGTCGTGGACCTCATGGCGCTGCAGCGCCCCAAGGACCACCCGCACGGCATGAGCGACCTGGTGTTCCGGGAACTGTTCACCGACTCCGTCGACGTGGTCTTCGCCTTCCACGGGTTCCCCGGCGCGATCCACCAGGTCGTCCACGGCCGCCCCGACGCCGACCGCTTCCACGTGCGCGGGTTCATGGAGGAGGGCACCACCACCACGCCCTTCGACATGACCGTGCGCAACCGCGCGTCGCGGTACCACCTGGTGATGGACGCGCTCAACAACGCCCGCCGCCTGCCGCCGGGCGCCGGGGACCTGATGGCGTACTGCGAGGCGCAGCTGGCGCGCCACCACGACTACGTGGTGGAGCACCTGGAGGACATGCCCGAGGTGCGCGACTGGTCCCTGGGGGACTCCACCACGCTGGCCTGATCCGGCGGGCCGGGCCCGGCCGGGAGCGGGGTAGCGTCACCGGCGTGACGCACCCCGCTCCCCCCGCCGCGCCCACCCGCGAGGAGATCGCCGCCGCCGCCGCGCGGATCGCCGGCCGCGTCCGGCGCACCCCGGTGATCGAGTGGTCGGTGCCGGTGGGCGGCCGCGAGGTGCCCGTCACCGTGAAGCTGGAACTGCTCCAGCACACCGGCTCCTTCAAGCCCCGCGGGGCGTTCCACCGCGTCCTCACCGCTCCCGAGCGCCCGTCGCTGGTGGTGGCGGCCTCCGGCGGCAACCACGGCCTCGCCGTCGCCCACGCCGCCCGCGCCCTGGGGGTCGAGGCGGAGGTGTTCGTGCCCGAGTCCGCGCCCGCCGTGAAGGTCGCCGGCATCCGCGCCCGCGGCGCGCGGGTGACCCTGGTGGGCGCCTCCTACGCCGAGGCCGCCGCCGCGAGCGCCGAGCGGGCGAGCTCGCCCGGCGCGCTGGCCGTGCACGCCTACGACGACCCGGCGGTGCTGGCCGGGCAGGGCACGGTCGCCCTCGAGCTGTCCGAGCAGGCCCCGGACCTGGACACCGTGCTCGTCGCCACCGGCGGCGGCGGGCTGGTCGGCGGCATCGCCGCCTGGTACGGCCCCGGCACGCGGGTGGTGGGCGTGGAGACGCACGGCGCACCGACTCTGCACGCGGCCCTGGCGGCCGGCCGGCCGGTGGACGTGGAGGTCGGCGGGCTCGCGGCGGACTCCCTGGGTGCGCGGCGCATCGGCGAGCACGGGTTCGCGAGCGCCGTCGCGGCCGGGGTGCGCGCCGTCCTGGTGAGCGAGGAGGCGGTGCGCGCCGCGCGCCGGCTGCTGTGGCAGGAGCTGCGGGTGACCGCCGAACCCGGCGGGGCGGTGGCGCTGGCGGCGCTGCTGGACGGTGCCCACGTGCCGGGGGACGGAGAGCGGGTCGGGGTCGTGGTGTGCGGGGGCAACGCGGACCCGCACGACCTGGCGGAACCCCGCTGAGGGGACGGTCCCGGCCCGTCAGAGCGAGAAGCCGAACACCAGCGGGCCGAGGGTGAAGACGACGGCCGTGAGCAGCACCACGGCGACGAGGTTCAGCCACACCCCCGAGCGGACCATCTGCCCGATCGTGACGCGGCCGGTGCCGTACGCGATGGCGTTCGGCGGCGTCCCCACCGGCATCATGAACGAGCAGGAGGCGGCGAGCGCGGCCGGGACGAGCAGCAGCAGCGGCTCGGCGCCGACGCCGACGGCGACGGCGGCGAGCACCGGCAGGAAGGTCGCCGCGGTGGCGGTGTTCGAGGTGAGTTCCGTCAGCGCCAGGATCCCCAGCGCCACGGCGGCGACCAGCAGGACGAGCGGCAGCGCGTCCAGGCCGCTGAAGCGCTCGCCGATGTAGGTGTCCAGGCCGCTCGCCTGGATGGCGGCGGCCATCGACAGCCCGCCGCCGAACAGCAGCAGGACTCCCCACGGGACGCCCTTCTGCAAGGTCGACCAGTCCAGCGCGCCGCGGCCGCGCTGGCCCCGCACGGGCACGAGGAACAGCGCGATCAGCGCGGCGATCGCGATGCCGCCGTCGGACATCCGCGTGACGAGGGGGACGGCGTCCGTCAGCGCGGCCCAGTCGCTCAGCGGCGCGCGGAACACCCACAGCAGCGCCGTGGCGACGAACACGACGGCGACGGTCCACTCGCCGGCCGACATCCGGCCGAGGGCGCGCAGCTCCTCGGTGATCGCCTGCCGGCCCCCGGCGATCTCCCCGATGCGGGGCCGGTACTGGACCTTGGTGAGCAGCAGCCACGTGATCACGAGCATCACGACGGAGAGGGGCACACCGACGGCCATCCAGGTGGCGAAGCCGATCTCGATGCCCAGGCTCGACTCCGCCACGCCCGCCAGGATGAGGTTGGGCGGGCTGCCGACGAGCGTGGCCAGGCCGCCGATGGTGGCGGCGTAGGCGATGGCGAGCACGAGACCCGCCCCGAAGCGCTGCACCTCGTGCTCGGGCAGGGTGCCGCTCGTGCGGCGGTCGACGAGGGCGAGGACGCTGACGCCGATCGGCACCATCAGCAGCGTGGTCGCGGTGTTGCTCACCCACATCGACAGGAACGCCGTCGCGATCATCACGCCCAGCACGAGCCGGGTGGGGCGGGTCCCGACGACGCGCACCGTCGCCAGCGCGATGCGCTGGTGCAGGCCCCACCGCTGCATCGCCAGGGCGATGGCGAACCCCCCGAGGAACAGGAACACGGTGGGGTCGCCGTAGGCGGCGGTGGCCGTGCCCAGCTCGACCACCCCGGCCAGGGGGAAGACGACGATGGGCACCAGCGCGGTCGCCGCCAGCGGCAGCGCCTCCGTCATCCACCAGACGGCGATGAGCACCGCGAGCGCCGCGGTGACGCGCCCCTGCGGGGTGAGCGCCGGGGAGGCCGGCAGCGCCACGTGCACGAGCACGGCGAGCAGCGGCCCGAGGACCAGGCCGGCCCCCTGCAGCCGCGTGCGCCCCCCGGCGGCCCCCTCCCCCTCCCGCCCGCCGGGCGGGGGTCCACCCCGGTGCTCGACCCGCAGCTCCTCGGCCCGCTGCGGGCTCTCCGGCGCGGGCCGGCCGTCCTCGACTGCGCCCGCGGTGCCGCTCGCTGCTCTCCTCGTCCTCATGTCGCCGCCCCGTCTCCTCGTCGAGAGTGCTGAACGCCGGTGGTGCACCGCCGGGCGCGGGTCGTCCTCGGCCCGTCGCCCTCCAGCGTGCTCCCGCCGCGGCCGCTCAGCAGGTCGAGCGCGCCGCGCGCCGCCGCCGCACCGCGCCGGGCTGGGACACTGGTGCTCCCCGGGCGGGAGCCGCCCCGGGACGCGATCACGGGAGCTGTTGTGCTGCGCACGGTCATGCACGGGAAGATCCACCGGGCCACGGTCACGGAGGCCGACCTGCACTACGTCGGCTCGATCACCCTGGACGCCGACCTGTGCCGGGCCGCGGACCTGGTGGAGGGCGAGCGCGTCCAGGTCGTCGACGTCACCAACGGCGCGCGCCTGGAGACGTACGTCATCGTCGGCGAGGCCGGCAGCGGGGACGTGCGCATCAACGGCGCCGCCGCGCACCTCGTCCGCCCCGGCGACCTGGTGATCATCATCTCGTACGTGCAGCTCGACGAGGCCGAGCGCGCCGCGCACCGCCCCCGCGTGGTGCACGTGGACGGGACCAACCGCGTCGTGGCGCTGGGCTCGGACGCGGCCGAGCCGGTGCCGGGCGCCGAGGACCAGGTGCGCTCGCGGTAGCCGGCCACCCGCCGCAGCCGCACGCGGGTGACCGCGCCCGGCGCGGGGGCGTGCGGACAGCGGTCACGGGAGATGATGGGGCTCCCGTGTCCCGTCGAGCCGTGAGGAGCCGCCGTGCCCAGGCGCCGCGTCCACCTGTCCTCCCTCGGGCGCCGGGGGGCGGTCCCCTCCACCCGCAACCTCGCGCAGGACGGAGCCATCCCGACCGAGCCGCTGGGGCGCAGCAGCCTGGTGGACTCCGGCGTGTACGCCCGGGGCGAGCGGGTCGCCTCCCCGGCCACGCTGGCGGACACGTACCGCTGCCTGCACGAGGACGACGCCCGCATCGCGTGGATCGGGCTGTACCGCCCCTCCGCCACGGAACTGGGCTCGCTGGCCCGGGAGTTCGACCTGCACGAGCTGGCCGTCGAGGACGCGATCGTGGCGCACCAGCGACCCAAGCTGGAGCGCTACGGCGACACGCTGTTCGTGGTGCTGCGCGCAGCGCGCTACGACGACGCCGCCGAGGAGGTCGAGTTCGGCGAGCTGCACCTGTTCATCGGCCCGGACTTCGTCATCACCGTGCGGCACGCCGAGTCCCCCGATCTGGCGCAGGTGCGCCGGCGCATGGAGCTGGACCCGGAGATGCTGGCGCTGGGCACCGAGGCCGTGCTGTACGCGATCCTCGACGCGGTCGTCGACGGGTACGCCCCCGTGCTGCGCGGGCTGGAGAACGACATCGACGAGATCGAGGTGCAGGTCTTCGACGGCGACCCGTCGGTGTCGCGGCGCATCTACGAGCTGTCCAGGGAGGTGACGAACTTCCAGCGCGCGGTCGTCCCGTTGACCGCCGTGCTGGGCGGCCTCAGCGACGGCTTCGCGAAGTACCGCGTCGACGAGGAGCTGCAGCGCTACCTGCGCGACGTCACCGACCACGTCACGGTGGCCGCCGAGCGCATCGAGAACTTCCGCAGCCAGTTGCGCGACATCCTCACCGTGAACTCCACGCTGGTCGCGCAGCGGCAGAACGAGGAGATGCGCTCGCTGACGGAGGCGAGCTACGCGCAGAGCGAGGAGGTCAAGAAGATCTCCTCGTGGGCGGCGATCCTGTTCGCCCCCACGCTCGTCGGCGGGATCTACGGCATGAACTTCGAGCACATGCCGGAGCTGGACTGGACGTACGGTTACCCGCTGGCACTGCTGCTGATGTTCAGCAGCTGCCTGGTGCTGTACGTGGTGTTCAAGAGGAGGGGATGGCTGTGACCGGAGAACCGCAGCACGCCGACGCCGGGGCGGAGCTGTCCAGGCTGCGGCACAGCATCGACAACCTGGACGCCGCCCTGGTGCACCTGCTCGCCGAGCGGTTCAAGCTGACCGAGGCGGTGGGCCACCTCAAGGCCGCGCACCGGCTGCCGCCCGCGGACCCGGCCAGGGAGCAGCAGCAGACCGCGCGCCTTCGCGTGCTGGCCGTGGAGTCCGGCCTCGACCCCGTGTTCGCGGAGAAGTTCCTGGCGTTCGTCATCGCCGAGGTGATCCGCCACCACCGGGCCATCGGCGAGGTGGCCGGGTGACCCGGCGGGCGCCCGGGCGGCCGGCGAACGGGCTCGCCGCGGCCTGCGCCGCCGCGCTGCTGCTGGTCCTGGCCGGCGGCTGCACGAGCCCCGGCTCCCCCACCGGCGGGACGACCGCCCCTGCCGGGACCCCGACCGAGGAGGAGACCGTGACCCCCGCGAAGGAGACGCCCGGCTGGTGGAGCCCCGAGCCGGGCACCGCCTGGCAGTGGCAGCTGTCCGGCGACCTGGACCTCACCGTGGACGTGCCCGTCTACGACGTCGACCACCAGGTCCCCGGGGAGGTCGTCGACCGCTTGCACGCCGAGGGGCGCCGCGTGGTCTGCTACCTCAGCGCCGGCACCGTGGAGGCGTACCGCGACGACGCGCACCGCTTCCCCGCCGAGGTGGTCGGGAAGGTCCTGGGCGACTGGCCGGACGAGCGCTGGCTGGACGTGCGCCGCATCGACCTCATCGGCCCGGTGCTGCTGGACCGCCTCGACGAGTGCCGCGACAAGGGGTTCGACGCCGTCGAACCCGACAACGTCGACGCCTGGGCCAACGACAGCGGGTTCGACCTCACCGCCGCGGACCAGTTGCGCTTCAACCGCTGGATCGCCGCCGCCGCCCACGAGCGCGGCATGGGCGTGGCGCTGAAGAACGACCTCGACCAGGTCCGCGACCTCGTCGACGACTTCGACTTCGCCGTCAACGAGTCCTGCGCACGCTACGAGGAGTGCGACCTGCTGCAGCCGTTCGTGGACGCGGGCAAGGCGGTGCTGCACGTCGAGTACGACTTCACCCCGGAGCGGTTCTGCCGCACCGCGCACCGCCCGGGTTTCTCCTCGATGCTCAAGGACGGCGACCTGACGGCCTACCGGTACGTCTGCGACCACGACTGACCCGCCGCCCCCGCCACCGGGAACGCCGAGAGCCCACCCGGAGACCGGGTGGGCTCGGGCGCGGCCGGTGTCAGCAGTCGTCCCAGCGCCACTGGCCGTCCTCGACGGTCCAGCGCTCGCCGGTCACGTCACGGCCGGGTTCGGCGTAGGAGTAGTCGACCTGCGCGGTGCCGCCGGTCGCGCGGCTGGTCACCGCGGTGACGGCGGCGAACCCGGCGCCGGCGGCCGCGCGCAGCGCGTCGTCGGGCACGGCGGGCCGGCAGCGCAGCGACACCAGGCGCTGGGCGGTGGGGACGTCCCCGGCGAGCAGGGCGTCCGAACGCAGCCGCACCGCGACCTCCAGCTCCGTCGTGGTGCCCAGCGGCACGGGGGCGACGGCCTCGCCCTGCTCACCCTCCCCGACCGGGGCCGCCGCAGCGGCGCTCCCCGGAGCGGACGTCGCCGGGACGGGCGCGGCGGCCGTGCCGGCGGGCGCCGACGGGGCGGGCGCCGACGAGGTGGGTGCCGTCGGGGTGGGTGCCGTGGTGGTGGTGGGGGCCGCAGGAGCGGTGGGCGTGGCGGCGGTCGTCGGGGCGGCGGGGGAACCGTCCGCCGCACCGACCGCCGGGGCGCCGCACGCACCGCTCGCCGCCACCGCTGCGGTGAGCGCAGCGGTGGCGGCGAGGCGCGCGAGGGGGAACCTCACCACGCGTGCACGGTGTTCGAGGCAGCCGAGGCGGTGCCCGCACCGGCCGCGGTGACGGCCTGCACGGTGAACCGGTACCGGGCGCCGCGCACCGGCAGGGCCACGGTGGCGCTGCCGGCGGTGGCCGCGTGCACCGTCGGATCGGTCACCGTGGACAGCGGTGCGCCGAAGAACGACAGGCGGGTCGCCGTGATGCGGTAACCGGTGATCGGCGTCCCGCCGGTGCTCGGCGGGCTCCAGCGCACGGTGGCGGTGGCGGTCCGGTCCCAGATGCTGCCGGAGGAGGCGGTGCCGATGACCGGCGCACCCGGCAGCGTCGGGGCCGGCGTCGTCGGAACGGGCGTGCTCGGAACCGGCGTCGTCGGAACCGGCGTCGTCGGAACGGGCGTGCTCGGAACCGGCGTCGTCGGAACCGGGGTCGTCGGTTCCGGGGTCGCCGGGGTGCCGACGTAGCCGAACCGCGCGGCGGCGGGGGTGGCGAGGACCGTGTCGGTCGTGGGCGCGGTGATCCACGCCGAGCGCTGCCCGCCGTGCTCCTCCAGGGCGACGGTGGTGGACGCGTCCCCGGGGACGGTCAGCGGGACGGTGGTGCCCGCGGGCCCGCTGACGTGCACGCCCTCGTCGTCCACGTACGCGGTCACGCCGGTGCGCGCCTGGCGCCACTCGCTCGCGCGGCTGAGCTGGCGGCTCTGCTCGGTGAGGGTGGTCGTGATCAGCGGGGCGTCGGCGGTGTGGGTGGAGCGGTACGCCTCCAGCACGCCCTGCACCACGGGCAGCAGCAGCGCGTCCTCGGCGAGGTTGGACTGGTGCGCGTAGAAGGGGCGCGGGTCGTCGGCGAGGACGCGGCGCAGGGCGTTGCGGACCTCGAGCGGCTGGAGGTACTGCTCGTAGCTGCTGCGGGCCTGCTCGGCGTCCGCCGCCGGCAGCGGGGTGATGCACGTGGTCGTGGCGGGGTTGTCGTCGCAGACGCCGCTGCCGCCGGTGGTGCGCGAGGTGTAGTACCAGTTGTACTCGTCGATCTGGTCGAGGTACGTGCCGGTGTTGTAGTAGATGTTCATCGGGTACCGCGGCACGGTGACGGCCTCATCCACGGCGCGCGCGTCCGCCTCCCGGGAGGCGTCGGAGGCCAGCGTGGTCACCCCCGCGGCCTGCAGCGCCGGCGCCAGGAAGGGGTTGTCCTCCGGCTGGTTCGTCGTCATCAGCCCGGAGTGCTCCCCGGTGACCAGCTCGGTGGCGTCGAAGCGCGGCAGCGCGTTGGCCCGCGCCCAGTCGATGTTGTCGGTCACCTGCTGGGTGATGAACGCCTGCGACGCCCACTGCAGCCCGCCGCTCTCCTGGGCTTCGACGTCGGGGTCCTGGCGCGGCGTCTCGGCCGGATCGGTGGCGCAGTGCCACGGCTGCCCGACGACCGTGGGGGCGATCTGCACGCACCCCAGGTACGGGTGGCTGAAGGTGTGGTTCACCCAGGTGAACTCGTCCTTGCGGGCGAGGAAGGCGTCGGTGAGGGGGTCGGTGCCGCCGTTCTCCGTCTTCGCCGCGTCGCTGCCTCCGCCGTTGAAGACCATCGTCAGCTCGAAGTCCTGGGCCTGCTGCCACTCCGACAGGCGCTGCACGTCGGCGTCCGTCATGCGGATGTCCGTCGTGGTGACGGCGGGGTCGACGCAGTCGTCGCCGGGGGTGCAGTTCCCGTCGGCGCTCCAGCGGCCGTCGGGCAGGAAGACGTCGTCGACCTGGACGTCGAAGTAGGAGCGGTGGTACCCGAGGTGCACGCCGCGGGTCATCCACGAGACGATCCCGTGCCCGACCGTGCTGAACCACTGCATGGACTCGTTGTAGGCGGCGGACACCATGAGCTGCACGCGCCCGCCGGACTCGAACTCCCAGGCGATGCTGCCGTCGACGTCGCCCTGGCGGGCGGTGAGCAGCGGGGTGACGCGCTCACCGTCCGCGGGGGCCGGTTGGGCGAGGTACCCGTACACCTCCAGCGTCCCCGCGTCGACGTCGTCGACGGGGAACGACCCCGACAACTCCGAGAAACCGTCGGTCTGGCCGTCGGCGGTGACGGTGCCGGCGGCGCCGTCGAGGGAACCGGCATACGTGGCGCTGCCCCCGGTTCCCGTGCCGGGGTAGACGTACGCGTTGACCTGACGCACGCCGAAGCGGCGCTCGTAGGCGGCCAGGGCGTCCAGTTCTTCCTGGCTCACCCCGGCGGGAGCGGCGTTGGGCAGCACGACGGCCTGGTAGCGAGCCGCACCGGTGACCGGGTCGACGAGGAACTGCTCGTCGATGGCGGGGCGGTCCCCGGCGGTGAGGTCGACGCGGGTGTGGGGAACGCCCTCGCGGTCCAGCTGGGCGGCGATCGCGTTCACCGAGGGGCCGCCGTCGGCGACGACGAGCACCTCCAGGTTCACGCGGGTTCCGGTGGCCGCCTGCGCGGGCACCGCGGCCGACAGCGGCAGCGCCACCGAACCGGTCAGGGCCAGCAGCAGCAGGCGTGCGGCGGTGCTGTGGTGGCGGGTGTTCCTGCGCCTGGGCGGCATGCCGTCCTCCGTCTTCCTGTCAGGGTTTCGTGAGGACGGTAAGCACCGCCGGTGACCTGGCCGGCGATACCAGCCGCGGTGGCACCAGGTCGGGGGTGAAGTTCACCCGCACCACCCACCGCGTGACGGGGGGGATGCCAGCCCTCACCGCACGTGACCGGTTTCGGCGTGAATGCGGTGCGTCACCGGTGTGTCGCAGCAGCTCACCCCTTCGGAGCAGCACCGGCACGACGTTCGACCTCCACGACCCCGCACACGGGTGAACCCGCTGCGGGTCCCTCGGGGCGGTACGGGGGTTCCGTTACCGTCGCTGCCCGTGACGGCCGGTGGGAGATCGGCCCCTGACGAGGAGGAACCATGCGGGTTCGCCGGTGGAAGCGCGGGGACGCGACGAACCGTGACGAGGCGGAACTGCGCGCCGAGGTCGATCGCCTGAACCAGGAGGTGCTGCGCCTGCGCCTGGAACGTCAGCGGCCGGTGAGCATCGGCAGCGTCGCGGAACAGCTCAGCGCCCTGGCCGCGGTCCGTGCCGACACGGCCACCGCGTCGCGCGCGCAGGACCAGCTGGAGGAGCAGGACCAGGCGCACCACGTCCTGGCGCAGGCGGAGTCGATGCGGCAGTCGCTGCTGGACGTGCTCGACCAGCTGGTCGTGGCCGCCTCGCAGATGCAGCGCCAGTTGCTGGCGGGAACCTCCGTCATGGAGATCGACCGGCGCGTGCTGGACCGCCGCCGCCGGGCAGCGGATCGCGGCCAGGCGCAGCCCGGCGGGGACGGTGCCCCGGCACCGGGCGCCCAGGCTCCCGCGGAGCGGGTCGCCGGGTGACGACCGCGGACCACCGCGGCGGGCGGCCCGCCGCGCAGGCCGAGGTCCGCGTGCTGGTGCTGGCCGGTACCGCCGACCTCGAGGACGACCCCGTGACACGGGCCTGGCTGCGGCTGCTGGAACGCACCGGGTGCCCGCACGAACTGCACCGGCCCACGGCCGCGCAGCCGCTGCGCGACGAGGACCTGCAGCACCCCGGCGGCACCGGCCGCTTCCACGCCGTGGTGCGCACCACGACCGCCGCCGGCGACCTGGACCCCGCGTCCGCGGCGGTTCTCACCGCGTACCGCCGCCGCCACGGCGTGCGGCTGCTGCGCGCCTACGAGTTCCCCGGGCCCGGCAGCGGCGTGGTGGGGGCGACCGGGGCCCCCACCGACGGCTCGACCGCCCGGGTGACCGCCGCCGGCTCCCGGGTGTTCGGCGACCTGCGCGGGGAGTTCCCCCTGGCCCCCGGCTGCTGGGCGTACCTGGGCCGCGTCGAGGACGGAGGCCCCTTCACCCCCCTGCTCGTCACCGGGGACGGCGCCCCCCTCGCCGGCGCGCTGGACGCCGGCGACGGCCTGGAGGACCTGCTGGTCCTCGTGAACACCGCCGAGGACTCCCTGCACGGCCTGCTGCTGGCGCGCGGCCTGCTGACGTGGGTGACGCGCGGCGTGCACCTGGGCGTGCTGCGGCACGCCCTGTCCTGCCACGTCGACGACGTGTTCCTGGCGAACTGGATGACGCCCGGGGTGCGGGTGGGCGAGACGGCGCCGACGGTGCGCATGCGGGCCGAGGACGTCGGGGTCCTCGTCGCCTGGCAGCGCGAGCACTCCTTCACCCTGGACCTGGCGCACAACGGCGCCGGCGCGGACGCGGACGACCCCCTCACCCGAGCCCTGCTGTCGGCAGCGGGCGAGTTCCGCTGGATCAACCACACGTGGGACCACCGCGACCTCGACGACCTGGACGAGCAGGGCCTGCACGAGCAGGTGGAGCGGAACCGCAGCTGGGCCGAACGGGCCGGCGTGCCGGCCAGCCCCACCGCCCTGGTCACCGGTGCGCACTCCGGGCTCGGGAACCCCGCGCTGCCGCGGGTCCTGGCACGCGCGGGCGTCACCGCCGTGGCCGCCGACGCCTCCCGCGGCCCGGCCCCGGACGTGCTGGGGACGGCCACCGTGGTACCGCGCCACCCCACGGAGGTCACCACGCACGTCAGCACCTGGGCGGCGCTGCTGGCGGACCAGGAGCGCCGGCACGGGGCGCCGGCCCCCTCGCGCGAGGAGTTCCTGCGCGCGCAGGCGGAGGTCGTGCTGGGCCGCGTGCTCGCCGGCGACCCGCGCCCGCTCTTCGCCCACCAGTCGAACGTCACCGGCGACCGGGTCCTCCTGGACGTCCTGGCACGGGTGCTCGCCGAGCACGCGCGCCTGCTGGCACCGGCGACGGTGCTGCTGAACCCGTCCATGGACGAGGTGGCGCACGAGCTGCGCCGGCGCCAGGGGTGGCGGGCGGCGCTCGCGGCCGGCGCGGTGCGCGCCCGCACGGGCGCCGGGGAACTGCTCCTGGAGGTGGACGTGGAGGCCGACGTGGAGGTGGAGGTCCCGGTGACGCTGCCCGCGGGCGCCGGTGCCGGCGAGCCGTGCGCGGGGGCGCGCTGCGGCTGGCTGCCCGTCGCGGCCGGCGGCGCGGTGCGCGTGGCGCTGGGGGCGGCGGCGTGAGCGCCGCGGACCTCGTGCGCCCGGCGGCCGGAGCTCGCGCCGACGGCCCGCGCGTGACGCTGTTCGCCGAGGGCACGTACCCGTTCGTCGTGGGCGGGGTGAGCACGTGGTGCGACCTGCTGCTGCGGGGGCTGCCCGGCGTGCGCTGGTCGGTGTTCGCGCTGACCGGCGCGGAACTGGAGGAACCCGTCTTCGAGCTGCCGCCGAACGCGACGCTGGGCGGGCACCTGCAGCTGTGGGGCCCGCGCGAGCCGCGGCGCACCGGTCCGCGACCGCCGCGACGGCGCCGCCGCCGGGAACTGGCCGCGGAACTGGTGCAGGGCCTGCTGGGCTGGTCGCCCGACCCGCTGGACCTGGTGCCCGCGCTGGTGTGGTGCCGGCAGAACCCGGACCTCGTGCTGCCCACGTTCCGCGACGAGGAGACGTGGCGGCAGTACGTCGAGGCGCTGGCGCGGGTGCTCTCGGAGGAGCACCCGGAACTGGGCGAGCCCGCGCCGTTCGACCTCGACCGCGCCGTGGAGACGTACCAGACGATCTCCTGGGTGGCGCGCACCGCGGCCGAGCCCACGCCCGACGCGGACGTCTCGCTGGTGACGGCGGCCGGGTGGTCGGCGGTCCCCGCGGCGGTGGACAAGGCGCTGCACGACCGGCCGGTGGTGCTGTCCGAGCACGGCGTGTACGTCCGGGAGAACTACCTGGCGGCCGTGCGTTCCGGCACCGACGCCGCCGGCCGGTTCGTGCCCACGCGCCTGGCGCGAGGGCTGACCCGCCTGGCGTACGCCGTCTCGGACGTGGTCACGCCGGTCGCGGAGGCGAACGCGGCGTGGGAGGAGGGGCTGGGCGTGGCGCCGGAACGCATCGTCGTCGTCCCCAACGGGGTACCCGCCCCGGGGGCGCCCGCGCCGGCGCCGCGCACCCGCACGGTCGTCAGCGTGGGACGCCTGGACCCCCTGAAGGACGTGCCGACGATGCTGCGGGTGGCCGCGGCGGTGCGCCGGCGCGTGCCGGACGCGCAGTTCCTGCACTACGGCCCCGTGCCGCGCGGTCAGGAGGAGTACGCGCGCTCGTGCCACGAGCTGCACGCGGCGCTGGGGCTGGGCGAGGGGTTCCGGTTCATGGGCCCCACCAAGGACCCCACGGGCGTGGTGCGCGAGGCCGACGTGGTGCTCATGACGAGCATCTCCGAGGGGTTCCCCATGTCCGTGCTGGAGGCGCTGTCGCAGGCGCGACCGGTGGTCACCACGCTCGTGGGCGGGGTGCTGGACGCGATGCGGGGCGCGGGGATGACGGCGCCGCCCGGGGACGTGCACGGGCTGGCGGACGCGGTGTGCGCGCTGCTGCTGGACCCGGGGTTCGCGGAACTGCTGGGCCGGCGCGGGCACGCGCGGGTGACGAGGCTGTTCGGGCAGGACCGCTGCCTGGACGGGTACGCGGCGGTGCTGGGGGCGCTGGCCGCCGACGTGCGCGGCGTGCCGGCGGCAGCGGTGGTCGCGGCGGGGACGGTGGCCGGGTGAGGACGGGCCGCCGGGTGAGGACGCGGCGCTGGGCGAGGACGGGGGCACGGTGAGGATCACCGAGGGTCAGGCGGCGGCGCGCGTGCGCGCGGCGCTGGGCAGGGAGCCGCAGGACGCGCTGGAGTCGGCGGTGGTGCTGGAGGCGTGGGGTGGGCTGGTGCCGCGGGTGGCGATGCCGCTGGCGCGCGGCACCGCCGGCACGCAGGTGCGCCGGGCGCGCGCGGCGGCCGGCGGGCCGGTCAAGCGACCCCGGGAGGTGACGCCCAGCGATCCCCGGGAACTGCTCGGCCTCGTGGCCGCGCTGCTGGCCACGACGGCGTGGGTGGCCCCGCTGGCGGCGGAGTTCGGCACGGCGGTCACCGAGGGGGCGTGGAAGCTGGCGCTGCCGTTCAGCTTCGCGCTGCAGTGGCTGGTGCGGCGCCGCTGGCTCACCGACGCCGACGGCCTGGGCCGGTTGCGCGCCGAGCGGGGCCTGCTCACCGCGGTGGGTGCACTCTCGGCGCTGGTGCCCGTGGGGGTGCTGCTGGCTCCGGAGCGGAGCCTGGCCGCCGCGCTCCTGGTGACCTGGGTGGGCAGCCTCGTCGTGGTGGTGCGCGGCTGGGGGGTGCAGTACGCGCTGGCCCTCGTGCTGGCGGTGGCGGCGGTGCACGCCGGCCTGCCGGTGCGCGCGGACGTCCTGGCGGTGGTGCTGCTGACGCAGGCAGCGGTGGGCGCGGCGCTGCTGACGACGCCGCGCTCGGTGCGCCCGCCCACCCCGTGGGGGCGCGCGCTGCCCGCCGCGGCCGTGGGCGGTGCGACCGCGCTGCTGGTGGTGCTGGACCCCTCGGTGGGGTGGACGAGCACCTCGACGTTCCCGGTGGTGGCGCTCGTGCCGTCGCTGCTGGGCAGCATCTGGGCCAACCGGCACCTGGACCGGGTGTGGACGGTGCTGCTGGACGTGCTGGCCTCCACCCGGCTGCGCGAGCACGCCCGCTCGCGCGCCGCGGGCGTGTTCGGGGGCATCGTGGCGGGCGCCTTCGCGCGGCTGCTGCTGCTGACGACCGCGTCCTCGCTGGTGCTGGGCGCCGTGCTGCACGCCGGTGGCGCCGCCCCCGCCGCCCTCACGGCGCTGCTGCTGGGTCTGGGCTGCTTCGGCGTGGTGGGTTTCCTGGCCGGCGTGCTGGAGGCGTACTCGCGGCTGGGTGCCGCGGCGGCGGTCGTGGCGGCGGCCCTGGCCGCCGAGGTGCTCGCCGGTGCGGGGGCGCTGGGCGACGCGCTGCCGCCGCTGGCCGCGGCGGCCGTGGCCGCGACCGCCACGGCGGTGCCCGCGGTGGTGCGCCTGGTGCGCCAGCCGGCGCGGACGCTGGCCACGATGCTGTGAGCACCCGCCCGCGGGCGCGCCGGACCGGCTGAGCCGGCGGGGTGTCAGCCGGCGGGGTGTCAGTACGTGCGGGCGTCGATCTCCGCCGCGGTCACGGTGCGGTCGAACTCCCGGCCCGGGACCACGACGCGGTCGGGCACCCGCTCGCCGGCGGCGACCCGGCGCAGCACCCCGGCGAGCTGCTCGCCGAACGCCGGGTCGCACTCGACGACGTGCTCCAGGTCGCCCGCGGCCAGCGCGCGCAGCGCCTCGCGGGTGCCGTCGACGGACACCACGCGCACGTCCACGCCCGGGCGGCGGCCGGCGGCCCGCACGGCCTCGACCGCGCCGAGGGCCATGTCGTCGTTGTGGGCGAACACCAGGTCCACGTCCGGCCACGCCTCCAGCGCGGCCGCGGTGACGTCGCGGCCGCCGGCGCGGGTGAAGCCGCCGGTGGCGGCACCGACCACCTGGTCGCCGGCGACGGCGTCGAAACCCTGCTGCCGGCCGGTCTGGGCGCCGGAACCCAGGGTCCCCTGCAGCTCGAACACCCGCGCGCCGGGTGCGTGCTCCCGGACCCACCGCCCCGCCCGCTCCCCCTCGGAGCGGAAGTCGGCCCCGACGCGGGTGGCGTAGGCGCCGGGCAGGTCGGTGGTGATGCCGCGGTCGACGAGGACGACGGGGATCCCGGCGTCCCGGGCCTCGAGCAGCACCTCGTCCCAGCCGTCCTGCACGACGGGTGAGAGCGCGATGACGTCGACGTCGGCGGCGATGAAGCGGCGCAGGTCCTCGACCTGCCCCTCCTGCCTCTGCTCCTCGTCGCTGAACGTCAGCTCGAACCCGGCGGCCGGTGCGAGCGCCGCCCGGACGGAGGCGGTGTTCGCGGCCCGCCAGCTGCCCGCCGCGACGAACTGGGAGAAACCCACCCGGACGACCCCGTCGTCGCGCCCACCGCACCCCGACGGCGCCACCGCGACGCCGGCGGCCAGGGCCGCGGCCACCAGGCCCCGCACCAGCCGCCGCGCCCCGCCTCGAACGCACCGTCGCTCCACCACGCACCTCCCGGTCAACGGCATCGGCACGGCGCACCCGCGTCGTGCTGCGCCGTCCGGGTGGTGCGCGGGCCCGGTGCGCTCCCGCGCGCACGGCGCGGCTCACGTCCGGGTCGGCGCCCGCCGATGCCCAGCGCGTGGAACCGACGACGGACCGGGCGCTGGGGCGCCGGCTGCGGGAGCGCCCCGTGTGGCAGCACCTCGCGGCCCTCGTCGTCGTCCCCCTGCTCGCCACGGGGGTCGTCACGACCAGCTCGGTGGTCGAGCGGGCCCGCGACCTGCGGGTGGCGGACGAAGCCGGCGCCCTCATGCGCGCCGCGACGGAGCTGGACGCGCTGCGCCGGGCCGTGGACAGCGAACTGCTGCCCACCCTGACCCGCAACGTCACCCGGCACCCGCACGAGGCCGCCGCGGCCGGGTTCGGCGACCAGCGCCCGCGGCTCTACCTGGACGCGGTGAACAACGTGCAGCTGGCCCGGCAGGTCACCGACCGGGCCGTCTCCCGCATCGCGCCGGGCTCGCCCGCCGCGACGCGCACCGCCCTGGCCGTGCAGCGGTTGCGCACCGTGCGCTCGGCCGCCGACCAGGGCACCTCCAGCACCGAGGCCCTGGCCCAGCTGTACCTGGGTCTGTCGGACTGGCTGGCGCACGCCGAGCAGGAGGTCATCACCCGCACCACCGCCACGGGCCTGAGCGACCTCAGCGCGCTGGCCGTCAACGACGTCACCCTGGTCGCCGGGCTGACCCAGCAGGCCAGCCGGGAGGTGCCGGTCACCTTCACCGCGCGCGTGCTGACCGGCGGCTCGCAGGTGCGGGCCCGGCAGCGCTCCGCCCACGTCATCGGCACCTACCGGGAGGTGGCCGGCGCCGCCTCGGAGCTGTCCACCGCGCCGATGCGGGTGCGCTGGGCGGCGGCGGTCGGCAGCGAGCCGGCCCAGCTGCTGGCCCGGGCCCTGGGCACCGAGACGGCCGAGCCCGGCCGCCTCAGCGGACCGCAGCTGCTGGACCTGGCCGCTGCCAGCGCCCAGCGCGACCGGGACCTGGCGCGCCTGCTGGAGACCGCGGTGGACACCGCGGTGGCGGCGATCGACGTCGAGCAGCGCACCGCCGCAGGTCGCCTGCACGTCACGGTGCTGGCGTCCCTGCTGGCGCTGGCCGGCGCCCTGGCGGCGGCCGTCGTGCAGGGGCGCTGGCTGGCCCGGGCGCTGCGGCGCCTGGCCGCCGCCGCCCGCCGCATCGGCCAGGGCGAGCTCGTCGAGGTGCCCGAGACCGGCCCGCGGGAGGTCCGCACCGCGGCCCGCGCCCTCGCCGGGGCGGTCGCCGGGCTGCGCCAGGTGCGCGAGCAGGCCGACTGCCTGGCCCGGGGCGACCTGGCCGGCGCGCTGCGCGAGCAGCCGGTGCGCGGGCCGCTGGGCGAGGTCGTCCAGGCGTCGGTGCAGCAGCTGGTCCGGGCGGTGCAGCAGCGCGAGCACCTGCAGACCGAACTGGCCCACCAGGCCGCGCACGACCCCCTCACCGGGCTGCCGAACCGCGCGGCGACGCTGCGGCTGCTGTCGCGGGCGCTGGAGCGCACCGCGCCCGGCGGTGCCACCGGTCTGCTGTTCGTGGACCTCGACGGGTTCAAGGCCGTCAACGACGGCGCCGGGCACGCCGCCGGCGACGAGGTGCTGCGCGAGGTCGCCCAGCGGCTGCGCGGCTGCGTGCGCGAGGGCGACGCGGTGGGGCGCCTGGGCGGTGACGAGTTCGTGGTCGTCGTGCACGACGTGCCCGACGTGGAGCACCTGGTGCAGCTGGGCTCGCGCATCGTCACCGCGGTGCACCGGCCCGTCGAGGTCGCCGCCGACCGGGCCACCGGCGCGGCCGGGCGAGCGGTGCGCGTGGGCGCCTCGGTGGGCGTGGCGCTGAGCCACGACGGCGCGGCGTCCGCCGAGTCGCTGCTGGCGGAGGCCGACTCCGCGGTGTACCGGGCCAAGTCGCGCGGTCGCGGGCGCGTGGAGGTGTTCGACGACGCGCTGCGCGCCGAGCTGGCCGCCCGCTCCGACCTGCAGTCCGCGCTGCGCGAGGGCCTGCGGCGCGGGGAGCTCACCCTGCACTACCAGCCCGTCGTGGACCTGGGCGACGGTTCGCTGACCGGGTACGAGGCGCTGGCGCGCTGGGACCGTCCCGGCGCGGGGCCGGTGCGCCCGGACGTCTTCGTGGCCGCGGCGGAGACGTCCTCGCTGGTGTGCGACCTGGGCCGGTGGGTGCTGCACGAGGCCACCGCGCAGCTGGCGCGCTGGCGCGCGCAGCGGCCCTGCGCCTGGCCGGCCCCGGGCGAGGGGCCCGAGCCGACCGTGGCGGTGAACGTGTCCGGGCGGCACCTGGCCGACCCGCGGCTGCTGGAGGACGTCGCCGACGCCCTGGCCGCCTCGGGCCTGCCCGCTCACCTGCTGGTGCTGGAGATCACCGAGACGGTCCTCGTCGACGACCCGGTGGCCACGGCGCGGCTGCAGCAGCTGCGGGCCACCGGGGTGGCCGTGGCCATCGACGACTTCGGCACCGGCTACACCTCCATCGGCCAGCTGCCCTCCACGCCCGCGGACACCCTGAAGGTCGACCGCAGCTTCGTCGCCTCCGCCGACCCCGGCCGCCGCGGGCTGGTGGAGCTGGTGGTGCGCGCCGCGCACACCTTCGGGCTGCGGGTCGTGGCCGAGGGCGTGGAGGAGCCGGAGCAGCTGCAGTGGCTGCGCGAGCACGGGTGCGACACGGCCCAGGGGTACCTGTTCTCCCGGCCGCTGCCGGCGGACGAGGTCGCCGGCTGGGCGTTGCCGACGCTCGGGACCGCCGTGGTGTGACGGGGCCCCTGCAGCCGCCTCAGCCGACGGCGCGCAAGGCGGCGACCGCCGCGCCGAGGTCGTCGACGGCGAGCGCGTCGGCCATGCCGACCAGCTCGAGGACGCGCCGGGGGCGCGTGCCCCGCGGGGCGACCACCCGGAAGGGCGCCCCGCCGACGGCGCAGGCGCGGGCGAGCCGGTCCACCAGGTGGACGCCGCCGCTGTCGAGGAACGTCGCCCCCGACAGGTCGAGCGCCACCGCGCGGGCTCCGGCGACGAGCGACGCCGCGCGCGGCAGCAGCGCGGGGACGACGGCCGCGTCCAGCTCACCGGTCGCGGCGAGCACGCGCAGACCGTCGGCCTCGTCGGGCAGAGCGCGCAACGTCACGCCGCACCTCCCCGCAGCCCGTGCCGCAGCACCAGGCGCGTCCCCGTGTCCGACGGTTCCACGCGCACCTCGTCCACCACCGCGCGCATGATCCCCAGCCCCCGCCCCCGCTCGTCCGACGCCGTCCTCGCTCGCCACCGACCCGGGTCCGCGACGGTGATGAGGACGACCGGGTCCCGCACCGGGCCGGCGGCACGGGCGAGCTCGGCCCGGACGGTGACGTGCTGCTCCGGCCTGCCGCCGCACCCGTGCTCGACGGCGTTGGCCACCGCCTCCGAGGCGGCCAGCACGAGGTCCTCGGCGGTCTCCTCCTCCGCGCCGCGCTCGGCCAGCCAGGCGCCCAGCTCCCGCCGGAGGGGGGACAACCCCGTCAGGTCGGCGGCCACGCGGCGCTCGAGCACCGGTCCCGACCAGGACAGCAGCAGGACGCAGACGTCGTCGCGGGCGTTCCCGTCGTCGAGGAGCGCGCCGGTCAGCGACTCCACGACCTCCTGCGCACCGAGGCCGTGCAGCGGCGCGACCGTGGACAGCAGCACGTCCAACCTCTCGTCCAGACCCTGCTCGCGCCGCTCGACCAGCCCGTCGGTGTAGAGCAGCAGGCGGTCGCCGGGACCCAGCTGCACGGTGTCCTCGCCGCGCCCGCGGGTGCCCAGGACGACGCCCAGCGGCGTCGACCGGCCGCCCCACAAGTACCGGGGAGCACCCTGCGCCGGCAGGAGCAGGGGCGGCAGGTGACCGGCGCACGCGTACCGGACGCACCCGTCGCCGAGGTCGAGCTGGGCGTGGACCAGGGTGGCGGTGCGAGCGGCCTCGACCTGGTCGACGAACCGGTCGAGGCGGGAGAGCACCTGCGCGGGCCCGGTGCCGGGGTCGGCGACGGCCCGCACCGCGCTGCGCAGCTGCCCCATGGCGACGGCCGCGCCCAGCCCGCGCCCGACCACGTCGCCGACGACCACGGAGACGACGTCCTGGCCCGTGGTGAACACGTCGAACCAGTCGCCGCCGACCTCCAGCGCCTCCACGCCCGGCCGGTAGACGGTCGCGAAGGTGAACCGCTCGTCGTGCGGGTGCTCCCCCGCCAGGAGCGATCGCTGCAGCTGCTCGGCGATGCCGGCGCGCTCCTCGTAGCGGTGGGCGCGGTCCAGGGCCAGGCCGGCCTGCTGCCCGACCGCGGTGTGGACGTCGACGCTCGGGGGTTCGGCGCCCGCACCGCGGTCCAGCGTCAGCGCGAGGACCCCGTGCAGCGCCGTCTGCCCGCGCAGGGGCACCAGCAGGTCATCCCCGACGAGGACGGGCTCGCCGTGCACCACCTCGCCGAACGGCGGGGGCCGCAGCTCGACGACGGCCCCGGTGGACCGCCGGGGCGACAGGCCGCCGTCGCCACCCGTGAGCCAGACCGTGCCGGCCGACGCGCCCAGGGGCGCCACCGCGGTCCGCAGCAGCGCCTCGGCGACGCCGTCGACGCCCACGGCGCGCGACAGCGCCGCGGTCACCGCCTGCAGGGCCCGCAGGCGCGCCTCGGACCGCTCGGCCTCCCGCCGCGCGGCGACGAGCTCCCGCTCGTAGCGGGAGCGGTCGCCGGCGCTGGACAGCGCCACGTGCACGACCTCCGCCGGGCCGTCGCCGGCCGTGGTCAGCACGGCGCTCATCAGGACGGGCAGGCGGCCGCGCGGGGTCCGCACCTCCACGGCGACCTCGTCGAGGCGCCGCTCGACGAGCAGCAGCGGTGCCAGGTGGGTCTCCCAGAAGATGCGGCCCCCGACGGTCAGCAACCCGCTCAGGGTCCGGCTGCCGACGACGTCCTCGCGCTGCAGGCCGGCCCAGTCGAGCAGGGTCCGGTTGGCGTCCAGCACCGTCCCGTCGGGGCGCAGCGTCAGCAGGGCGCTCGGTGACCGCTCCCAGGCCTCCCGCGCCGAGCGCCCCGGGTGCTCCGTCACGCGGCGAGGTAGTCGGCCACGGCAGCGACGACCTGCTCGGGCGCGCTGAGGTTCGGGCAGTGGCCGGTGGTGTCGAGGACCACCATCTCGCTGCCCGCCAGGTGCTCGTGGACGTAGCGGCCCACCTCGGGCGGCGCGATGACGTCCTCACGGCTCTGCAGGACCAGCGCGGGGGTGCGGACCCTCGGCAGGTCGGCGCGGTTGTCGGACAGGAAGGTGGTGCGCGCGAAGCGGCGCGCGATGGCCGGGTCGGTGCGGCAGAAGCTGTCGGTGAGCTCCCGGCCCAGCTCGGGGCGTTCGGGGACTCCCATGATCATGGGCGCGACGTGGGCGGACCAGCCGAGGTAGTTGTCGTCCATGGTGGCGAGCAGCTCGTCGATCTCCTCCCGGCTGAAGCCACCGCGGTAGCCGGTGTCGTCGACGTAGCGGGGGCTGGGTCCCACCAGGACCAGGTGCGCGAACCGCTCGGGCCGCTCGGCGGCCGCCAGGACCCCGATCATCGCGCTGACGGAGTGGCCCACGAACACGGCGGGCGGCAGGTCCAGGGCCTCCAGCACTTCCAGGACGTCGGCGGCGTACCCGTCGAGACGGCTGTGGCGCACGGGGTCGTAGGCGGCAAGGTCGGACCCGCCCGCCCCGACGTGGTCGAACAGGACGACGCGGTGGTCGGCCTCGAACGCCGGGGCGACGTGCCGCCACATCAGCTGGTCGCAGCCGAACCCGTGGGCGAAGACGACCGGGGGGCCGCCGGGGCGGCCCGTCACCGTGACGTTGTTACGGCGGAGGACGTCCATGCGGTCAGGCTATGCCCCGCTCCGCCCCGCGTCGCTCCACGCCGTGCAGCGGCGGGTCTCCCGGCGGCCCCGGACGGCAGGCGCCCCGGCCTCAGCCGGCGGCGGGCGCGCTGCGGACCGGTGCCGGCAGGTGCTGACGCGCTCGCCGTCAGCGCACGGCGTCGAGGGCGTCGACGAGGCCCTCGCCGAAGAACCCGTTGTCGGCGGCCGTGCCGGTGCACTGCGCGCTGCCGGTGGGGCAGGGCACGTCGTCCGCCTGCTGCTCCAGGCGGCCGGTGAGCGCCTCGCCGGACAGCTCGGGGTGCGCCGACTTGATCAGCGCGAGCACGCCGGCGGCGTGCGGGGAGGCCATCGAGGTCCCGCTCTTGAGCCCGTACCCGCCGCCGGTGACGGTGGACAGGCTCGACGAACCGGGGGCGGCGACGTCGACGACGCCCTCGCCGTAGTTGGAGAACGACGACTTCGCCCCCGTGCTGGTGGTCGAGGAGACCGTGACGACGCCGCCGAGCTCGGCGGGGACGTCGTCGCAGCCCTGGTCGATCGACCGCTGCACCGGCGTGGTGTCGTTCGGGCTGGAGGTGTCGACGGTCTTGTTCGCCAGGTCGACGTTCGAGTTCCCCGCGGCGGCCACGTTGGCGACCCCCCGGTCCTGCGAGTACTGCACCGCGCGATTCACGGCCGTCTTGACGGCGCGCTGGTCCACGACGTCGTCGCACCAGAACTGCCACGGGTCGACGTAGTAGCTGTTGTTGGTGATGTCGGCGCCGCTGAGGGCGGCCTGCATGAACCCGCAGATGGCGGCCTCGGCGAAGATGAACCCGTCGTCGTTGACGACCTTGACGGACGACATCCGCACCCCGGGGGCGACCCCCACGATGCCGACGCCGTTGCGGGCGGCGGCGATGGTGCCGGCGACGTGGGTGCCGTGGTCGCTCGTGCTCGGCTGCCACGCGGCGTAGGAGGTGTCCGGCACCCCGCTGAGGCAACCGGCGGAGGCGGCGGCGTCGACGTTCGCCGCGAGGTCGGGGTGGTCACCCTGGATGCCGGAGTCGAGGACGGCGACGAGGACGTCGCGGCTGCCGTCGGTGATCTCGTGGGCGTCGTCGGCCCCGATGGCCGCCATGTCCCACTGCTCGCCCTCGCGCGGGTCGGGCACGACGGTGGTGGCGGCCTCGACGCCGGCGGCGCGCCGTGCGCCCTGCGCCGCGGCGGGCTTCTTCCCGGGCTCGCCGGACTCGCCCGGCGCCAGCGGGTCACCGACGCCCGTGGTCGCGTCGGTGGTGGCGACGGCGGCGGTGCGGGTGGCGCCCACGGAGTCCACGGCGCCGCTGCGGCGCAGCAGCTCGGCGAACGCCGGGTCGCTGGACCGGGCGATGACGACGCCGATCTGCGCCCACGAGGTGACGACGCTGCCACCGGCGGCGCGCACGGCGCGCTCGGCCTTGAGCGTCTGGCCGCGGTTGGCCTTCGTGGCGTTGACGGCGTAGTTCATCGGCTGGCCCTGGGCCACGACGGCCGAGGCGGTGACCGCGTCCTGCGTGGAGGGGGCGGCCACCGCGCCCTGGGGCGCCAGGACGGTCAGGCCCAGGGCGGCGCTCAGGGCGACGGCCGTGGCCGGGGTGCGACCGCGCACGGGCTTGCGCGGGGTGCGGACGGGCATGGTGCTCCTCGGGCGGGTGGTGGTGCGGGGCCGAGCCGCGGGGCCGGCCCCCGCGGTGCTCGCGAACTTCCTCCGGCTCAGCCGACCTGGACGGTCGCCATGCCCTCGGAGTTGCTCTGCACGACGCGGATCGTGGTGCCGGTTCCGGCGACCTTCACGCTGCCCTGCGGGTTCGCGGGGTCCCAGTAGGCGTCGGGGTCGCTGTCGTCGAACACGGCGACGCCGGGCCGGGACGCGACGTCGAGCAGGGTCGTCCCCGCCGCGGTCTCGCGGTGCAGCTGAACCAGGTCGGTGGCCTGCTTGCCGAAGGTCGCGTCGAAGCTCTGGACGCGGTTGCGCACCAGGGTGCCGTCCGACCAGATCAGGGCGTCCGGGTGCGAGTCCACCGGGAGCACGAGCCCCTCCCCGGGGTGCCGGCTGGTGTTGTTGTCCCGCTGGGCGGTGTTCCAGTAGGAGACCAGCAACCCGTCCTGGTAGGGGAAGTGCTCGACGCGGTCGGGTGCGCTGAAGCTCCAGCCGAAGTTGTAGGGGCCCTTCTGCAGGGTGCTGTCGTAACCGAGGTACTGGCGGTTCTCGGCGATGTAGAACCGGCTGTTGCCCGCGGCGTCGTCCGGCAGTTCCACGACGAGCGCCTGCGCGCGCTTGGTGGCGTGCTCCGCGGGGCCGAGGTTGTGCGTGGACCGCGTCCCGGCCCGGGCGACCTCGTGGTCCAGCCAGCCCAGCTGGAGCTTCTCCCACGCCCCCATGTGGTTCGGGGTGGTGCCGATGGCGTCACCCCCGTGGCCGAGCCAGGAACCGGAACTCATGAGCGTCCAGAACCCGGTGCCGTTCTCCCCGCCACTGGTGTCGTAGAGGTCCGGCAGACCCAGGTCGTGACCGTACTCGTGCGCGAAGACACCCACGCCGCCGTTCTCCGGCTCGGTGGTGTAGTCGCGGATCCAGAACCCGGTGTCGCCGATCTGCACCCCGCCGAAGCGGTTGAACTCCGGACCGGTCGTGCCGCGGCCGGCCTGACCCACGGCCCAGCGGTGCGCCCAGATCGCCCAGCTCGGCGCACCGGCTGACTCGTCCTCACCGGCGTGCACGGCCTGGAAGTGGTCGATGTACCCGTCCGGCTCGTCGAAGTCGCCGTCGCCGTCGTAGTCGTAGCGGTCCCACTCGTCGAAGCTCGCGAGGTAATCGCGGACCTGCGCGTCGGTGCGGCCCTTCGCCCTCTCCGCGGCGTACCACGCGTCCGCGCTGTCCTGGATGAAGCGCGTCATGTCGACCTGGCTCTCGGTCTCGCCGTAGCTGGCCTCGTTGTGCGGCACGCGCACCCAGTCGCTGACGTCACCGGTGACGGTGTACCGGCCGCTGGACATCTCCTCGTAGGCGCCCTTGAACGACTCCCCGGATTCGCCGAAGAACATGTCCTGGTAGTGGGCGCGGTCGAAGTCCGCGGCCCACAGGGTGCTGTTGTCAGCGCTGCGGTCCGGCTCCGGGACGTCGTTGTGCAAGGGTCCGGCAGGCGCCTGCGGGAACCGGGGGTCGACCTGGTCGCCGAACTCGACGAGGAAGGTCAGCAGGCGGTCGCTGTCCTGCAGGCCGTACTGGGCCCACTGGCCGGGGGCGACGCGCACGGCCTTCGAGTCGCCGCGGGTCTCGACCTCGCGCTCGCCCTTGAGGACGAGCTCGACGCCGCGGCGGTTCAGCTCCCGCTGCTCCGCAGCCGCGGCGTCGGTGCGGTCGCCGGTCTTCGCGGCGGGTGCGGGACCGGATGCGGGGGGCGCGGCGTGCACCGCACCGGGCAGGGACAGGGAGAGCAGGACGGCGACGGTGAGACCACTGGCCGCCCGCAGGGCATGACGACGCACGGGTTTCCTCTCGGGCGCGAGGGATCAGTGGATCCGCACAGCGAGTTCCTGGCCGGCTCACGGACTCCGCGCACATGGGAACACACGGAACGTCACCCGTCTAGTACGTCCCGGCAACCTGCTGTTCGCGTCGGGATCACCAGCGCGGCGCCCCGGCAGGGATCCGGCGCGAGGAGCCCGACGTGCGGGGTTCCGGGACAGCGCGTAGGCATGGGGGGTGCGCGTCGTCGAGGTGGGTGAACCCGGTGGTCCCGAGGTCCTGCGGGTGGTGGAACGGGCAGAACCCGGGGCGGGGGCCGGTGAGGTGGTCGTCGCGGTGGAGGCCGCGGGCGTGAACCCCACCGACCTGGCGGCCCGGCAGGGCATGACCGTCGGGGACTCCGCCTCTCCCCCGTACGTGCTGGGCTGGGACTTCGCCGGGACGGTGCGCGCGGTGGGCGAGGGCGCGGACGGGCTCGCGCCGGGTGACGCGGTCGTCGGGATGGTGCCCTGGTACGCGGTGCACGGCCGCGTCGGCGCCTACGCGGAGCGGATCGCCGTGCCGCGGGAGTGGGTGCTGCGGCGCCCGGAGGGCCTCGGTGCGGTCGAGGCCGCCACGGTCCCGCTCAACGCGCTGACCGCCGCGCAGATGCTCGACCGGCTCCCCCTGGACGCGGGTCAGGGGGTGCTGGTGACCGGGGCGAGCGGCGCCGTGGGCGGGTACGCCGTGCAGCTGGCCGTGCGGGCGGGGCACCGCGTCACGGCCGTGGCCGGCACCGGCGACGAGGAGTGGGTGCGCGACATCGGCGCGCACGTCGTGCTGCCGCGGGACACCGGCTACTCGCGGATCGGGGAGTTCTCCGCCGTCGTGGACGCCGTCCCCGTGGGCGAGGCGCTGTTCCCGGCGGTGGCCCGCGGCGGGAAGGTCGTCAGCACCCGGCCCGTGCCCGACGCGCCCGCCGGGGCGGGGATCACCCAGGAGGTCGTGCTCGTCGAGCTGGACCCGCCCCTGCTGGAGCGGCTCGTCGGCGAGGTCGCCGCCGGGCGGCTGCGCACCCGGGTGGACCGGACGTTCCCGCTGGAGCGCGCCGCCGACGCCCACCGCGCGGCCGAGGAGCGGGGGCGCCGGGGCAAGGTCGTCCTCACGCCCTGACGCGACCGCCGGGCCACGCGGTCGGCCCGGCGCCCTCAGCGGTGCGTCGGCACGGCCCCGTCGCCGGTGAGGTCCACGACGGCCGGTTCGGCGCCGGCCGCTCGCGCACCGCCCGGGCCCGGCACAGGTGCGTCCAGGGGGGTTCCGTCCGGGTCGCTGCCGTCCGGGCCGCTGCCGTTCCGGGGGGTCAGGACGCCCTCGGGCAGGGCCGCGGGATCGGCCCTGCCCCACTGGGCTTCGACGTCCTCCAGCAGGCCCTCCAGGTAGGCGCGCAGCTGCGCGCGGCAGGCGCGCCCGAACGCCTGCAGGTAGACGACCTGCTCCTGCACCTGTTCCGGCGTCAAGCCGTCCGCGGGGTCGGTGGTCCCGCCCGGGGGGACCTCGTCGCCCGCACCGGCCGGTGCGCCGGCGTCGGCGCCGGTCGACCCGGCGGCGCGCCGCACGATCCCGTCGGCCTCGTCGCGGGCCTGCTGCAGCAGGTTCTCGTACTGCTCGCGCGCCTGGGTGGCCAGCATCCTGCTGAAGCTCTCGGCGTCGGCGACGTACTGGTCGGCCGTCTGCTGGGCCGCGGCGAGGATCCCCACCGCCTGGTCCGTGGGGTCGACCGGGGCGGCGGCCTCGCCGGCCGCCGGCACGCTGCGGCGCAGGCTCTGGACCTCCTCGCGCAGGGCGGCCCTCTCGGCGGCCAGCCTGCCCACCTCGCTGCGCACCCGGGCCAGGAACGCGTCCACCTCGCCGCGGTCGTAGCCGCGCTGCAGCAGCGGGGCGAGACCGAAGTCGACGCCGCGCGCGACGTCGTCCGCGACGTCCTCCGGCGTGCTGCGCGGGGTTCCCTCGTCGCTCACCGCGACACCTTCCCTCCGACGTCGGGCCCCGAACGGCTCGGGGTGAACACCTGCGCGCGCACGCGCTCGCGCGGCAGGCCCTGGGCGGTCAGCAGCTCCACCGTGCGCTCGACGTCGTGGCGGTCCCCCGCCACGTGGGCGTCGCGCGCGTTCCACGGGCCGTGCTGCAGCACCACGTCCGGCAGGTCGCCACCCGGGTGGGTGGAGCGGGACCCGCCGGGAACGACGGGTGTCACGGTCAACCAGGGGTGCTCGGACTCCAGCCGGCGCAGGTCCGGCAGGTCGTACAGCCCCGCGTCGTCGTGGGCGCCGACGAACAGGTGGACCCGGCGGCCGGGCGCCCCGGCGGCGACCTCGGCGATCAGCGCCTTCGCGGGCGCGAGCCCCGCACCGGCGGCCACCACGAGCAGGTCGCGGTCCGAGCCCGGCACCAGGGCCGGCTCACCCACCGCCGGCCCCAGCCGCAGCAGGTCGCCCACGCCGACGTGCAGGGCCAGCGCGGAGCTCACCGGCCCCCCGGCGTGGGCCTGCACGTGCAGCTCGAGCGCGCCGTCGGGGCCGTGGACGCCCGCTGGGCAGTAGTACCGCCACAGGCGCGGGCGCAGTTCCGTCTCCACCGAGACCGCCTGACCGGCGCGCACGGGCAGGGGCGCGTGCGGTTGCACGCGCAGCACGCTCACGTCGACGGACCGGCGCTCGTGCTCGACCACCTTGGCGTCCCACCACGCGGGCTGGTCGGCCGCGGCGTCGGCGGCCTGCACCATCACCTGCGCGACGAGGCCGTAGGCGGCGGTCCAGTCGCGCTCGAGGTCCTCGTCCCACTCGTCGTCGAAGTGCCGCAGCGTCGCCAGCAGGCTGGCGCCGACGGCCGGGTAGTGGGCGGCGAGCGTGCCGAACTTGCGGTGGTCGCGCCCGAGGCCCTGCAGGACGGGCACCAGGGAGTCGAGGTCGTCGACGAGCGCCACCACCTGCCCCAGGGCGCTGAACAGCTTGTCGCGCTGGTGGGCCATCGAGACGGGGAACATCTGCCGCGTCTCGGGGTGCCGCAGGAACAGGTGCGAGTAGAAGTACAGCGGGGCCTCGTCACCGGCGGCGGCCGCCTTGGCGAAGCTGGCCCGCATGGCCGCGACGTCCACGGGGCCTCGCCCGGCCCGCTCAGCCCGCGGACGGCGCGGGCCGGGCGCCGTCCGCCGTGGCGCCGGCACCGTCCTCGGCGCCGGCCACCGGCGGGGTGCCGGGACCCCCCTCGGCGAGCGCCAGCAGCCGGCCGGCGAGCTCACGGGCCTGCTCGCGCGCGTCGGCGCGGGTGCGTTCGATCTCGGCGATCGCCCGCTCGGCCTCCTCGTGCCGGCGGCGGCTCTCCAGGTGCAGCGCGAGAGCGGCCTCGCGGGCCTTCTCCTCCCTGGCGAGGGCCCGTTCCTCCGCCTCGGTCACGATCGCCGCGGCTCGCTGCCGGGCGTCGGCGACCGCCGCGTCGGCGGTGCGCTGCGCGAGTTCCAGCAGGCGGGCGGCCTGCTGCGGGACGTCCGCCGCGCCGGGGTCACCGGTGCGCTGGGTGCCGTCGACGGTCGTGGCCATGGTCCCTCCGGTGGACGCTGGGCGCCGCGGGCCGGGGGACCGCGTGCGACGCGCCAGTTGTACCAACGCGGGAGCCCGCTGTCACGAGTCGATCGCCGTGGGCCCCGGGGCCGGGGAGCGGGGGTCTCAGCCGCGGGGAGGGACGGCCGGGCCTCCCGCGCCGGGACTCAGCGGCCGCCGAGGATGTCGCGGATCTGCTGCTTCTGCGCGTCGCCCAGGCCCAGGGTGTCGGCCACCGAGTCGAACCACAGCGGCTCGCCCTCCTCGCCGAACAGCCCGCCGCCGGGCTCCTCCCCCTCCGCGGCGACCCCCGCGGCCACGGCCGGCCAGTACCCGCGCGCCACCGTCCACGGCGAGGTGGGGCTGACGACCCCGAACGCCGCCAGGTCGGCCAGGCGCTCGCGGACCTCCTCCACCGCCGCGGCCACCGCCGGCCCGAGGTCGGCGACCTCCTCGACGAGGTCGGCGAGCTCGGCCTCGTCGAGCGGCTGGCCGGCCACCGCGGCCGCCAGCACCGTGGGCAGCAGGGCCTCGGCCACGGAGAAGCCGCCGTCGAGGGTGGCGGGGTCGTCGAGGACGAAGCGCCCCACGAGCTCGCGGCGCAGCTCCCGCGCCTCCGGCTCGGCGTCCAGCCACGTGGCCGCCTCCTCGCCCGGGGCGAGCGCCGTCTCGTCCTCGCCGTCCAGCAGGTCCAGGTCGAGCATGGCCAGCAGGACCTGCCGCAGCCACGGCACGTCCTCCAGGCCCGGCGCGTCCCCCTCACCGGCGGGGTGGTCCAGGGCGCTCAGGACGGCCGCGACGTCGGCGGCGGACAGCTCCTCGTCGTCGGGCACGGCGATGCCCCCACCCACGTGCGCGAGCACCGCGCTCGCGACCCGCACGGGGAAGGAGGCCAGGACGGCGGCGTCCTCCTCCTCGGGGCCGACGTCCTGCGCGGCCTGCGCCAGGACCTCCAGCAGGTCGGTCTCGGCGGCCCCGAGCAGCGCCAGGCACGTCTCCAGGTGACCGGGCGTGCCGTTCCAGCGGCCCGTGGCGGCCAGGAAGGAGAGGAACTGGTACCAGACCGCGCGGAAGTCCTCCTCGACCTCCTCGGGCTCGTCCGCCCCGACCTGCTCCGCCAGCGCCGGCAGCACGCGCCCGGTCAGGACCTCGACCTCCTCGGGGGTGAAGCGGGTCGCGACGGGCGCGCCCGCCGGCGGGCGCAGCACCAGCAGGCCCCCCAGGGAGACGGCGAGGGCGTCGACGACCCCGTCGGCGCCGATCTCCTCGTCGAGGCCGGCGTGCTGGTGCAGCCACTGCTCCAGCGGCCGGCGGAGGTCTCGCAGGGCGCGCTCGCCCGCCTCGCGCAGTTCCTCGAGGGGCGGCATGTCGTCTCGGGTGGGCACCCGTGCACCTTGTCACCCGCACCGGGCCGGCAGCCACCCGCGGTCGCCGGTGCGACCCGGACCGGCGAGCCGGCAGGACACCGGTGGGTACGCTGCCCGCACGGGGCCCGGCGCCGCGCGCACCCGAGCCGAGAACCTGCACGCCGTCGAAGGGCTGAGTCCGTGAAGATCCTCTCCATCCAGTCGGCGGTCGCCCACGGCCACGTCGGCAACTCGGCCGCGGTGTTCCCGCTGCAGCGCATGGGGGTGGAGGTCGTCCCCGTCCACACGGTCAACTTCTCCAACCACACCGGGTACGGCTCCTGGCGGGGCCCCGTCATGGCCGCCGAGGACGTCCGGGAGGTGCTCGCCGGCGTCGAGGAGCGCGGGGTGTTCGCGCAGGTCGACGTCGTCCTGTCCGGTTACCAGGGGGGCGCCGGCATCGCGGACGTCATCATCGACGCCGTGCGCCGGGTCAAGGCCGCCAACCCCTCGGCCGTCTACGCGTGCGACCCGGTGATGGGCAACGCCAGGTCCGGCTGCTTCGTGGCGCCGGAGATCCCGGTGCTGCTCCGGGACCGGGTCGTGCCCGCCGCCGACGTCATCACGCCGAACCAGTTCGAGCTGGGCTACCTGACCGGGACCGAGCCGACGACGCTGGAGTCCACCCTCGCCTCCGCCGACCTCGCCCGGGCGATGGGCCCCTCGACGGTGCTCGTCACGAGCGTGGAGCGGCCCGACCGCGAGGAGGGCACGATCGAGATGCTCGTCGTCGACGACGCCGGCGCCTGGATCGTGCGCACCCCCTGGCTGCCGTTCAAGGCCAACGGTTCCGGTGACGTCACCGCGGCGCTCTTCGCGGCGCACTACCGGAGCACCGGGGACGCCTCGGTCTCGCTGGAGCGCACCGCGTCCAGCGTGTTCGACCTCATCGAGGCGACGCACCGCTCGGGCGAGCGGGAGCTCCGGATCGTCCAGGCGCAGGACGTCTTCGCGAACCCGCGCGCGCAGTTCACCGCCGAACGGGTCCGCTGAACCGCAGCGGCCGCACCACCGCGGCCCGACCGCCCGGGGTCAGCGCCGGGGGGTGTCCTCGCCGTCGCTGCGGGAGGGGGAGAGTTCGTGCGCGGCGACGCCGCCGGAGGACACCAGGGTGCGCTCGCGTGTGGTGGCCCACTCGGCGATGAGCAAGGTGGCGTCGTCCTGCAGGACGCCACCTTGGCGGTCCAGGACGTCGTGGGCGATGCGGCGCAGGGTCTCCGGCGCGGGCAACCCCGCTGCCGCGGCCCTGCGCAGGTGGTCCGCGAGCCGGTCCAGGCCGAAGAACCCCCCGTCGCGGTCGCGGGCCTCGGTGATGCCGTCGGTGTAGAAGACGATGCGGTCGTCCGGCTGCAGCCACTCCTCGGCGATGCTGACCTGCCCGTCACCGAGGCCGAAGAGGATGCGGTGCCCCTGGCCGAGCTCCTTGACGACCTTCCCGTCGCGCATGAGCAGCGGCGCGGGGTGCCCGGCGTTGAGGTAGCGCAGCCGCCCGGTGGACAGCTCCAGCTCCGCCAGGACCCCGGTGGCGAAGCGCTCACCGCGCCCGTGCTCGGCGATCAGCTCGTCCACGGCGCCGGCGCTGTCGTACAGGCCGTGACCGCTGCGGCGGCTGTTGCGATAGGCCGACAGCGCCACCGCTGCCAGGATCGTGCCGGCCAGGTCGTGACCGGTGGCGTCCAGGACGGCCAGGTGGGCGGTGTCGTCGACGACGTCGTAGTCGAAGGCGTCGGCGGCGACGTCGTAGGCCGGCTGCAGCAGACCGGAGACGACCAGGCCCTCGCACGCGAAGGTCAGCGGCGGCAGGAGCTGGTGCAGCAGCTCGGAGGCCACCGTGCGCGGGCGTCGGCGCATGAGCTGGTCCAGGGCGTCGCCGTAGGGCCGCTTCGCGGTGATCAGGTGCCCGGTCAGGTGCGCCAGCAGCCGGCAGCGCTCCTGGACCACCGGGTCGTGGAGGTCCACGCCCTCGGGGAGGGCGACCTCCAGGACGCCGAGGCGGTCGGCGCCGTCGAGCACGGGCAACCACACCCCCGGCGTGCCGGCGGCCGACACCGTCGGCTCCACGGAACGGAAGCACCGCCCTGCCAGGGTCGTGTCCACCGCCTGCGGGCGCCGGGCCGGGACCCCGCTCAGGGGAGCCGGCACGAGCAGGCGCTGCTCGTGGTCGACGAGGTGCAGCACCGCCGTCCACCCCAGCGTGCGTGCCGCCTCGGCCACCGCCTGCGGCACCTGCCCGGCCGTGGCCAGGTGCACTCGGTCCAGCAGCGTGCGCACCAGGGCCAGCGTCTGCTCGGACTCACCAGCGGTCATGGCGCGGCAGGTTAGCCCGGTCGTCGACGCCGGGCCCGGCGACGCCGGCGGACCGGCCCGTGCGCGCGATCCGGCCGTCGTGGTCGTGCTGCTGGTCGCCGTCGTCGAGCGCGCTGCCCGGGCCTGAGCGGCCTCACGTGCCGTGCCCGTCCCGCCGGGGGGTGGGCGGCGGGTGCGCCAGCAGGCGGGTGACGGGGGCGAGCGCGGTGCCGAGGCCGACGCGGGCGGTGGCGAGGTCGCGCACCGCGGCGAGCGCGCGGTGGCGGCGGAACACCAGGGTCGCCAGCTGCCGGGAGGTGCGCTGGGCGGCGTGCACGCGGGGGCGCTGCTGCCGCTCGTAGGCGGCGAGCACCGCGGGGACCTGCGGCGCCCCGGCTCCGCGCAGGTGGGCCGCCAGGACGTGCGCGGACTCCATGGCCATGCCGGCGCCCACGCCGGCGGTGGGCAGGAAACCGGCGGCGGCGTCGCCGAGGAGGACGACGCGGCCGGTGGCCCACCTGCTGCTGCGGCAGTCGGTCAGCGGCCAGCGGTAGGGGTCCTGCGCGGCGGCGACGGCGTCCAGGGCCCGGCCGAGCGCTCCCCCGGTGTCGGTGAGGCGCTCGCGCACCGCGGCGACGAAGCGCGAGCTCCTCGCGGCGGTCCGACGGCGCGGGCCGCCGACGAAGACGCCGGTGCCGCCGAGCACGGGGTAGCTGCCGGCGAAGAAGCCCGCTCCCCACGTCTCCTCGACCAGGTCGTCCTCGGCGGCGTCGGTCCCGGCCCAGGCCACCCAGCCGTCCCAGCCGGTGTCCACGACGCGGGTCCCGCGCTTCCCCAGCAGGAGCGGGCGCAGCGCGGAGCGCAGCCCGTCAGCGGCGACGACGAGGTCGAACTCCCCCTCGACCCGTTCCCCGCCCCCTCCCGCCGCCCCGGGCCCGCGGGTGGTGAGCGTGGCGCGCACGGCTGACCCGGTGTGCGCCAGCGCGGTGACGGTGGTGCCGTGGGAGACGGTGCCGCCCGGTTCGGCCAGGGTGCGCAGCAGTTCGCCGCGGGCGATGCCCCGGTAGTCGCCGTAGGGGTCGACGAGCCGGTCCAGCCGCTCCTCGCGCAGGACGCGCCCGGTGCGCGAGCGGGCCCGGTACCTGCGCAGGGCCGTGCTGCGCGCCCGGTACGCCTCGCGCACGCCCAGGGCGTCGAGGACGGGGTCGGCCACCGGCAGCAGTGCGAGCACGTAGCCGGCCGCGGCGCCGGGTGCGCCGCGCTCGACGAGGACGGGGTGCAGGCCGTCGCGGCGCAGCAGTTGCGCGACGCTGAGCCCGGCGACCCCGGCGCCGACCACGAGCACCCGCAGGGCGTCCCCGCCGGCGGCGGCCAGCTGGGTCCGCACGTCCGTCTCGCGCACTGCTCCCCCTAGGGGGGGGGGGGGGGGGGGGGGGGGGGGGGGGGGGGGGGGGGGGGGGGGGGGGGCGGGGGGGGGGGGCGGGGCTGCCCGCGGGGG